>JADHLK010000063.1 GCA_016780695.1 Alphaproteobacteria bacterium
CGCGTGGCTATCACCCGGTAGGGGCTCCGCATGGATATGAAAGCTATTATCTGAATGTAATGGCAGGCCCGAAGCGGGTTTGGAAATTCCGCAATGACCCCAATCATGACTGGATGCTGGACTGACAGGAAAGACAGAACATGGCACGCCAACTGACCAAAAAGGACTGTGACACCGCGATCGGGAATCTACTGGAGGGGCCGGGCTATCATCTGTTTGAATCTGTTTTTGATGCAGAGGAGGTTGCTGAGGCCAACCGGATCATCCATCATTTTTCTGATCAGGCCAGCGGGGCAACGCATTTTCACGGCGCCCATGCGGACAAGATTCACCTGCAAAGGCGGGTCTGGAATCTGCTGAATAAGGGACAGGTTTTCGTTGATATGGTCCAGCATCCGGCTGTGATGCAGGTCTTTGCTAAAATTCTGGGTCGCCAGTTCATCCTTGGCTCTTTTGCGGCAAACCGGCTGCTGCCTGGCGCGCCGGGCCAGGAGCCGCATATTGATTATCCTTATTGGGATATGCATGATCTGGACGAATTTCCGGCTGGCATCAATGCTGGTTTTCACATGAATTGCCAATCATTGATTAGCTTGCATGAATTCACCCCGGAAAATGGTGCTACCGCGCTGGTGCCGGGCTCGCAAAAGCGCGGCCTGTATCCGCAGGCTGATCATTTTGCTGCTGAAGCCATACAACTTTGCTGCCCGCCGGGCAGCCTGCTGCTCTTTACCGGCCTTATCTGGCATTGTTCCATGCCCAATAACAGCGCTGCCGAGCGCACCTCGGTGCTGGGCCAGTATTTGCCGAAATTTGTCAAGCCAATGGAGGATTTGCAAGCCAGTATCGACCCGGCTGTGGAGGCCGCGGCCAGCCCGGCGCTGCGCCAGCTGCTGGGGCTTGATTTGCGCTATCCGGAATTGCTGGAAGAAGCAGAAGCGGGTAACGCGGAAGGCCGCTCTGCGGCAAAGGGCTGAAACTTTTTACCTGTTTTTCAAGAGGGTCTGAACGATGAAACTGCGTCTTGGTATGTCGCCCATCTCCTGGAGCAATGATGATTTGCCGCAGCTGGGCGGTGATACGCCGCTGTCTGTTTGTCTTTCTGAAACCAGACAGGCTGGCTATACCGGCACTGAGACAGGCGGCAAATTTCCCAAACAGCCTGCGGAACTGGCCGGCGTTCTGGCGGACCATGATCTGGCGCTGGTTTCTGGCTGGTATTCCGGCACGCTGATCCAGAATGATCTGGCCTCCGAGATTGACCGGATTACCCCGCAGCTGGACCTGTTTGCCGAAGTGGGCGCGGCGGTCATTGTCTATGGCGAGACACACGGCACGGTCCAGAACCAGCAGGACAGGCCGCTGGCGACGCGCCCGAAACTGGCGGATTTTGATGTTGCTGATTATGGCCGCAAGCTGACCCGGCTGGCGGAATATTGTGCTGGAAAAGGCGTGCCGCTGACCTTTCACCACCATATGGGCACGGCGGTAGAAACCGAGCTGGAGATTGATCAGCTGATGGCCCATACAGGAGAGGCTGTCGGGCTGTTGCTGGATACCGGGCATCTGGTTTTTGGCGGTGGCGACAATGGTTCGGTCATTGCCCGGCATGGCCCGCGTATCAACCATGTCCATACCAAGGATATCCGGGCCGAAGTGCTGGCCGGTATCGACAAGGCCAGCCGCTCCTTTCTTGATTGTGTGCTGGACGGGGTGTTCACCGTGCCGGGGGATGGCCTGATCGATTATCATGCGGTGATGCGCCAGCTGGCTGAGGTTGGCTATGAAGGCTGGGTGATAGTTGAGGCAGAACAGGACCCGGCCAAGGCTAACCCGCTGGCCTATGCCAGGATGGGTTATCAGGCTCTGACCGAAGCCCTGCAGGCAGCCGGGTATGAAATAACCGCCTGAACGGGCAAAGCTGGGGATATAAGACAAGTGGCGGCACAGATACAGGATGGTTCAAACATCTGGCCAGCTGACCGGTCGGGGCCAGTCTTTGTGGTCGGCCGCGCCGGTATGGACCTCTATCCGATTCCGGTTGGCAGCAAGATCAAAAAGGCACATCAGTTTCAGGCTGATCTGGGTGGCTCAGCAGGCAATATTGCTGTTGCGCTGGCCAGACGGGGGGTGCCGGTCCAGCTGCTCTCGGCGGTGAGTGCTGATCCAGCGGGTGATTTTGTGCGCGCCCAGCTGCACGCCTATGGGGTGGGGTGCGATTATCTGGCTCAGGCAGGCGGTCTGGCGCGCAGCTCACTGGCTCTGGCCGAGACCCGGGCAGAAGAATGTGAAGTGGTGATTTACCGCAATGCGGCAGCAGATTTGCAGATAGAGGCGGCGCACCTTGCCGGCATTGATTTTGCCGCGGCCCGCGCTCTGGTGATAACCGGCACGGCCCTGTCTTCTGATCCCTCTGCCAGCAGCTGTATTGCGGCGGCTGAAGAGGCGGCTGGCAAAGGCTGTCCGGTGGTTCTGGATTTGGATTATCGCAAAGAGGCCTGGTCAAACAGCCAGCGGGCGGCACAGGCATTGGGCGCGTTTTGTGACCTCTGCCAGATTATCACCGGCAATGATCAGGAATTTGCCGTGCTGGCCAACGCCGATGCGCAGGCTGTGGCGGCGGGGCGCGCGCTGGCCGCAGAGCTGGCCCGGAAGGGCCGGGTTATTCTCTATAAGATGGGTCGGCAGGGCTGTCATGTTCTGACCGGCGATGCGGTGTATCCGATCGGTATCTGGCCGGTTGCCATGGCCAAGCCATTCGGGGCGGGGGATGCGTTTCTGGGCAATCTGCTGGCGGCTCTGGCCAGCGGGTCCAGCTGGCAGGCCGCTGCGCGCGAGGGGGCTGCGGCGGCCGCCCTGGTGGTCAGCCGCCCCGGTTGTGCCTCAGCCATGCCGGACGGCCAGCAGCTGGCCGATTTTATGCACCGCCATGATTATCAAGCCGCAACTGGAGAGAGCTGATGTATTTTCCGCCTTTTGACAATCAGAACCAGCCGATTATTGCCGCCAACCATCCGCAGGTGCCGCTGGTCTATTTCAATATCGTCAAGCTGAAGCAGAATGAGCAATTTACCTATGCGGTGCCGGGCTATGAGACCTGTATCGTTCCGGCGACCGGTCTGGTTGATGTGCTCACCGGCAGCCTGACGGTGGAAAAGCTGGGCGGGCGCGGCGTGGATGTCTGGGATGGCGAGCCGGAAGGGGTTTATATTCCCAGCGGCGCTGAAGCCACTATTGCCTGTCGCAGTGAAGCAGCTGAGATTTTCATTGCCGGGGCCCGCTTTGAGGAGGTGCTAAGCCCGTTTGCGGTGCGTGCAGACAATCTTGATCTGGTGCAATATGGGTCTGATGAAACCAAGACGCATCGCAAGATCAAGCATATTCTGGGGCAGAAACAGGCGGGCCAAGTTGGGCGGTTGCTGGTGTCTGAGCTGTTCACGGTCGGGGCGGGCGGCTGGTCCGGCTTTCCGCCGCACAAGCATGATACAGACAGGCTGCCTGATGAAAGCCGCCATGATGAGGTCTATAATTTCCGCTTCCGGCCGGAGCATGGCTTTGGCCTGCAGCTCTTGCAACCGGCAGACGGCACGCTCGGAAAAGCGTTTCATCTGGTCAATGGATCCAGCTTTGCGATTCCGGCAGGCTATCATCCCTGTGTCGCCGCGCCGGGCTATGAGATGTATTATTTCACCATTCTGGGCGGCCTGTCGCAGCGCCCGCTGGTGCAGTTCTTCCAGCCTGAACACGCCTGGCAGATTGAGACCATCCCCGGCATCAAGGATATGATTGCCAAATTCAAATAAGGAGCGCGCGGGCTGATGCCGCTTGCCGGACTTGCTGATATTCTGACCGAAGCGCGGGCTGGCGGCTATGGGGTCGCCGGGCTTGTGGTGCAGGGTTGGGAAGATGCCAAAAGCTATGTTTTGGCTGCTGAGCAGGCAGAGTGCCCGGTGATATTGCAGGCTGGGCCGGGCGCGCGCGCCCATACCCCTTTGCCAGTTCTGGGCCGGATATTTGCTGAGCTGGCCAATAGCGCGGCGGTGCCGGTTGCCAGCCATCTGGACCACGCAAAAGGGCTGGATGAGATAAAGCAGGCGCTGGAATGTGGCTTCAGCTCAGTGATGATTGATGGCTCAGAGATGCGGCTGGCAGAAAATATCGAACTGACCTGCCGGGCAGCTGAGCTGGCCCGTCTGGCCGGCGCGTCAGTTGAGGCTGAGTTGGGGTTTGTCGGCTATGCCGAGGGGGCGGCCTCGGTGATGACCGATCCGCAGGAGGCTGGCCAGTTTGTGGCAGAAACCGGGGTGGATGCGCTGGCTGTCTCGGTCGGCAATACACATCTGCAGACCGGCAAGCAGGCGGTTATCGACAGTGGCAGGCTGGCCGAAATAGCTGCAGCAACAGCAAATTGCGCGCTGGTGCTGCATGGCGGCTCTGGTATCGCTGCGCCGTTGCGCGCCCGGCTGGCGGCTGAGCGGCTGGTCACCAAATTCAATATAGGAACGGAATTGCGTCAGGTTTTCGGGGCGGGCCTTCGCCGCTATCTGGCGGCCAATCCGGGGTCCTTCGACCGGGTGGAAATCCTATCCGGGCTGATGCCTGATATGATAACAGAATGCCGGGCGATCCTTGCCGGGTTGCGGCCAGATCGCACCGCCCCCGACGCTCAGGCAAAAAAACTGCGCTCCACCAGCCAGTAAAGCCCGGCCAGGCTGATCAGCAGCGAGGCAGGCAGCCTGATCCCGCGTTCATACCAGGGCTGGTGCATCGCCCAGAATCCCAGCAGCAGCCAAAGCGTTCCCACAATCACCAGCTGGCCCAGCTCAACCCCGATATTGAACCCGGCCAGCGCAATCAGAAACCGGTCGTCCGGCAGGCCAATTTCTGCCAGAACGCTGGCAAACCCCATCCCGTGCAACAGGCCAAAACCGCCAATCACCCAAAGCCGCAACGGCCCAAGGCGGGGCCGCCAGATATTTTCCAGCCCGACCCAGGCGATAGAGGCTGCGATCAAGGCTTCGGTCAGCCCGGCTGGAAAGCGAACAAGCCCGGCAGCCGCCAGACCAAGGGTCAGGCTATGCGCCAGGGTGAACAGGCTGATCTGCCAAATAAGGGGCCGCCAGAGCGTGGCAAAGAAAAACAGCCCCAGCACAAATAAAATATGATCGGCCCCGCGTGGCAGAATATGCACAAATCCCAGCTTCAGATATTCCGCCATGATCTGGCTGATGCGGGGCTTTTCTTGTGGCCCGGACAGGGTGATGGGCGGGCTGATCTCACCGCCCTCCAGCCAGCCTGTATAGAGCTGGTCTGCAGGCAGGCTGGCATTTGTCTGGCGCAGAACCAGTGCCCCCAATCGGCGGTCCCAGCCCAGCTGGACAGATCGGCTGGCGGGCGGCAAGGATGCGCGGATCACCAGGCTGGAAAGGCGCGGCAGCTGGGCTGGCACATCGCTCTCAATGGTGACAGATACCAAGGACGGGACCAGCTGGCCTGTATCGCTCTGCCAGATCAGCAAATCAGCCAGCTGGTCAAAATCAGCTGCCAGCCGGTCGGCGAGATCGGTCTCGTTCAGGGCGCGCAGCCTATCATAAAGATCGGCTTCGGGTGCCTCATCGGTATCGGCAAAGGCTGTCGCATCAATATCGGCCAGAAACAGCTCGCCATTCATTTCCAGCCGCATTTCCAGCTGATCGCCGTCTATTGCAAAATCAGCGATTGCCGGGCGGATTTCATGGGCGAGGGCCGCAGACGACATCACCCCCGGCATGACCCCCGGCATCACCCCCGACATGACCCCCGGCACAACCCATAATGCGAGGCTGGCCAGACAGGCAAAAAAGACTCTAGAATAAATCCAGCCAAGAACGGGTTTAGAATAATTAATCAAGACAGGTAACTCATGTTTCTTATGGACCGGTTTGTCATCTTGCTTATCATCTCTTTACTGGCTTGCAAACAGGTGGCTGGCCATGAATTCTGGATCGCGCCTGATTATCCGCTTCTGGCCAGTGGCCAGCTGCAGGCCCAGCTGAAAATAGGGTCTGATTTTGATGGCTCCAACCGGATTTACAATCCCCGCCAATTTCAGCGTTTTGAGTTCAGCGACGGCGAGAGTTGGCAACCGGTGCCGGGCCGGATGGGGGATCGCCCAGCGGTGCGTTTGCCGCTGCCAGCATCCGGCCGGGCGGTGCTGGCCTATCAGTCTGAACCGGAATGGGTGACCTGGGATGAATGGTCAAAATTTACCGGGTTTTTGCAAGAAAAAGGCGCTGCTGATCTGATCAGCCTGCATCGGGCAAGAGGGCTGGCTGAAACCGATTTTTCAGAAAAATATACCCGCTATGCCAAGGCGGTGATAGCGGCCCCCGGCCAGCCCCTGCTAGATCAACCCGGCGGGCTGGAATTTGAATTGCTGCTGCTCTCGGTTCCGCCGGCATCGGAGGAGGGGCAGATAAGGGTCCGGCTGCTCTGGCAGGGCCAGCCCGCCTCAGCTGTGCGGATTATCTGTCAGGCCAGAGCCGCGGCCAGCCAGCAGCGATCGCAGACCGGCCAGCTGGCGGCGGCGGTGCGCCAGACAGTGCTCAGCGATGGCAAGGGCGAGGCCAGCTGTGCAGGCCAGCCCGGGACCGCCTATCTGATCGATGCGGTGCGTGTTGCCCCGCTGTCAGATGCGTCCGATCCGCAAGGGTCTGTCTGGCAATCCTGGTGGGCCAGCCTGACCTTTTTCCTGCCTGCCCGTTAGGGCCTGGCTGGATTGAACCAGGCTGGCAAAACTGGCATGATAACAGCGATTTGCAAAAAGCGGGAAATCAGGCCGCAATACGGATCATACAGAATACAGATGCTACGGAATACGGATCATACGGGATCATGACCAAACAGAATTAGGATTATAGAGGCGGAAAATGACAATAGAGGTGCGCGATTCCCCGATTCACGGGCTGGGCGTTTGTGCAACCGAGGATATAGCGGCTGGCGGGCTGATTGAACGCTGTGCCTATCTGGTCATTGATGATGATGATCTGCAAGAGGCGAACCGGCTGAATGACTATCTGTTCACCAGCCCGGATGATCCGAATGAGTATCTGGTTCTGATGGGGTGCGGGATGCTTTATAACCACGCCTCCCCCTCCAATGCGGAATGGCAGATTGATGCGGAGGATAACCGCTTTGTGCGGATTACCGCTGCCGTGCCGATTGTGAAGGGCGCAGAGATCTTTCAGGATTATGGCGAGGAATATTGGCGCACCCGCCAAGAGTGATCAGGCCTATATTAGCCCCTGCTAATTAGTCACCAAAAACAAATCTGTCTAGACTGGCTGGTTGAAACCATTTTTGGGGGCTGGCCATGGCGGATATTTATAACCGGGCGCGCGCTGATTATCAGGCCGCGATTGAACAGATTAACCAGCGCGGGGATGCGACTGAGCATAGTTTTCGCACGCCATTTGAAACCCTGTTTCGGTCGCTGCTCTCAGAACCCAGCTGGGGCATCACCCATGAGCCGGGCCAGCAAAAAGGTCTGGCCCCGGATTTCCGGATAACCAAAGATGGCGCGACGGTCGGCTTTGTGGAATGTAAGCGGCCGGGCGCTGATTTGGATAGCTTGGCAACCAGTGACCAGATCAAGAATTATTCTAGCCTGTGCGGCAATATCCTGCTGACCGACTATTATAAATTGCTGTTGCTGCGTGATGGGCGGGAGGCCGGTCAGGCGGTGCTGGCTGAGGGGCAGGAATTTACCGATCTGATAGAACAGCATTTTGCCAGCGTGGCCCCGACCGGCATTGATACCGCCCCGGAACTGGCAGAGGCGCTGGCGCGGCGGGCGCGCCTGCTGCAAGGGGCGATTTCGCAAGAGCTGGGCCGCAGCGCCCATGCCAGAAGGCTGGCCGGCCTTTTTGCAAGCATGAGAGAGCTGGTCTCAGCTGAATTCACCGTTGCCGAATTTGCCGATACGATGGCCCAGATGCTGCCCTATGCGCTGTTGATGGGCCGCCTGAACCCGGATTGCCGGGAAAAT
>JADHLK010000064.1 GCA_016780695.1 Alphaproteobacteria bacterium
GGCAGCCGGTATCGGGGCCGCCGCAACGCTGGTTCTGGGCTTTGTCCTGCGGCGGCTTAATCTGGCCAAGATGCTGAGCGCGCTGAAAGAAAGCGTCTATCAAACCTCAATGATTTTTGTCATTGCCATTGGCGGCAAGCTGTTTGTGAATTTCATCGCCCTGACCGGACTGGCAAATGAGATCACCACTTGGATTGAGACCAGCAACACCTCTATGGAGGTGGTGATTGGCCTGATCGTTGTTATGTATATTTTTCTTGGTATGTTTCTGGATCCGATAGGGATTATTTTGCTGTCGCTGCCTTTGACATTGCCGATTGTTGAATCCTATGGGCTGTCGCTTATCTGGTTTGGGGTGGTGGTGGTCAAATTGCTGGAGGTGGGGCTGGTCACACCGCCGATAGGGCTGAATGTTTTTGTGATTAAATCGATTGTCGATAAAAAGATTGCCCTTGAGACCATCTTTAAGGGGGTCAGCCTGTTTCTGATTGCCGAGATTGTGGTGCTGGGGCTGATCATTACGGTGCCGGCCCTGTCACTCTATCTGGCTCTCTCCATTTAGCCCTGCTTGCAGCTGGGCCAAAGCAGCCTGCCGCTCGGTCTGGCTGATCTCCTGTATCTGACTATTGGCTGTCCAGATTAGCCAACATTCAATTTCTTTATCCGGCCAGATCTGTTCTGCCAGCGCACCATAAAGGGCCATCTGGCGCAGATAATCTTCAGGTGGTTTGGTCGCGTTCGGCGGCTGGCCGGTTTTGAAATCAGCCAGCAAGACGCGCTTCTCCTCTACCACCAGCCGGTCTGCCTGACCGGCCACTATTCTGCCAGCCACCTGACCGCCGAGCGATGCCTCAGCCAGCGCCTGCGGGCCAAATAGCGGGGCGAGGCGCGGGTCTTCGAGAATATTCAGGAGTTCAGCCTCTATCGCCGGACGATCCAGCCTTGCGGCCAGCTCGCGCCTCCTCTGCCAAAAACTATCCAGCCCGGCCTGACGCGCCTCAGCTGGCAGGCTGCCCAGCAATTCCAGCAGCCGATGCATCAGCCGTCCCCGCTCTCTGGCAGCAGCAGCAGAATTGCCAGATTGGGAGGCTCTTATCCGCTCTTTCGGACCGCTATCAGAGGGGCGCAGCGGACGCGGCGGGGTGAGGGCAGGCGGTGGCGGCCTGTCCAGCCAGTCCGGTTTTTCCAGCCCGACAGGCAGAGCAGCGGCGCGGCTGGACAGCGGCGGGGGGGAGGGCCCGTCTGCCAGCCCGGCTGAGGTGACCTGAACCCGCCCATCTGTTAGCTTTTCTGCCTCCGGCACCCCTTCCAGCCTTGCCCGCAGCCCCTCATACCAGCTGTTATCTTCCATCCGCCGATTTGCAGCCTGCCAGCCGGAAATCACCAGCCCCTGACGGGCGCGGGTCAGCGCCACATAAAGCAGGCGATCCTCTTCCTCGCTCTCTTCTTGCTTATGGGCCTGTATCACCGTCTCCAGCCAGTCTGGCCGAAAGTCTGAAGAAGGCGGCCAGAAAAGATACGTTTCGCTGAAATGCAGCTGGCGGGGAACCGGGCGCGGGCGCAGCATATCGGGCAGATAGATAATCGGGGCTTCCAGCCCCTTGGCCCCATGCATGGTCATCACCCGTATCTGATCCTCTTTGCTCTCGTCCAGCTCGCGCTTTATCTCAGCTTTGGCATCCCGGAAGGCGCGCAGGAAATGGCCCAGCCCGGACTGGCCGGAACGGCTGTAATCTGCTGCCATTTGCAGAAAACTATTTAGCGTTTCATCAACTGCCCGGCCGAGCCGCGTTGAAAATTGCCGCCGCCCGCCTGCGGCATCCAGCACGCGGGCAAAAAAATCAAATGGCTCGGTCTGGCCAGCCAGATCGAGCCAGCCCAGCAGGCGATCACAGGCCCGGCCAATTGCTGAATCAGCGCCTCGATGCCGGAGAAGGCGGCTGAACAGGCTGGCCTTGCCGCGCCCGATAGCCAGCGCCATCAGCTGGTCCTCATCCAACCCCAGCAAGGGCGATTTCAGCAAGGCCGCCAGCTGTAAATCATCTTCTGGAAACAGGCAGACATCTCCCAAAGCCAGCAAGTCCAGAATCTCTATCTGATTGAGCATCCGCACCCGATCCGCCGGGGCTACAGGCAGTCCGGCCCGGGCCAGCGCGCCGCGCAGCATGGCATAAAACCCATCCCGCTTGCGCAGCAAAATCATAATATCACGCGGCCTGATTTGACGCCCGATATGGTGCCGGTCGGGATTATCCAGCAGCTCTTTGATATGGGCTGCGACCTTTTCAGCGTGCAGCTGTGCAGCCCCACCATCTGTGATCCCATCAGGCGGCAGGAAGGCGGGCGGCGGGGCAGGGGGCGGGGCGGTGGTGACCGGCCAACATTCGACAAAGCCAGGCTGGCCTGTCCAATAGGTTTGATGATCTTGCCAGTCCTGCCCCATGCCGCCATGCGCCGGGTCAGACATCATCACATCCACAAAATCCAGCACCGCCCGGCTGGAACGAAAGGACAGGGTGAAATTCTGGATGCTGAGCTGGCGGCCACTTCCTTGCAGGAGGGCAGCAAATTTTTCCTGTTGGCTGGCAAAGGCGGCGGGGCTGGCCCCTTGAAAGCGATAGATGGATTGTTTGAAATCGCCCACCGCAAACAATGTGCGGTCCGGCTTGTCTGATTCTGGAATACTGTCAAAGAACGGACCCGCCAGCCGGTCCAGCAGCCGCCATTGCGCCGGGCTGGTATCCTGGGCCTCATCCACCAGCAAATGCTGAATTCCGCTATCCAGTTTCCACTGCACCCAGCCCATCATGCCGTCGCGGGCCAGCAGCTGGTCAGCCAGCCTGATCAAATCATCAAAATCCAGCCAGCTGCGCTGCCATTTTGCCACCTGATAGCGGCGCGTCAGATGCCCGGCCAGACGCGCCAGAGCCAGCGAGCGCTGCGCCGTGGCACAGGCGGTTTCGGCCCGGTAATAGCGCGCCAGATGATCGGCGATCTCTTGCTGGCGTGTGATCAGGTCCGGCTGGGTGGCGGCCAGTTTCTTGCTGGCCAGATTTTTCAACAAACTGCCCTTGGTGAAAAACGCACCAGCCAGCAGCGCCAGCTGCGCCGGGCGGCTTGCCTCTGACAGGGCCAGCCATCGGCGTATCTGGGCAGCCCTTTTTTCCCCGTTCTTGCCATCTTCTGAGAGCTGGTCAGCCAGCTGGGAGAGGTCCGCCCCGGCCAGATAATCCAGCACCGCCTGTTGCTCCGCCGCCAACGCTTCGCTCTCCGGCCACCCCAGATCAGCTCGGATAAAACCCTCCATCCCGTCCAGCCAGGCGGGGTCCTGGCCCAGCCTGCTGCTGACCTCATCATTGGCGATTATCTCTTGCAAATGTTCCAGCAGGCTGCGCTCATCTGCCTGGCTGGACAGATAGGCCAGAAGCTCAGCAATTTCAGCAGACGGGTCACCGGCAAGCTGGTAAAAACAGCTGACCAACAGGCTTGTCAATTCAGCTTCACTGGCCAGCTGGAAATGTGGCGGCACACCCGCCTCTATCGGAAAGCGGGCCAGAACAGACTGACAGAAAGAGTGCATCGTCTCAACGCGCGGGCCGTTTTCATTATCCAGAATCGTAGCAAACAAATTGCGCGCAACAGCGATTTGCTCTGCGCTTGCCGGGCTCTCGCCCATCTCTGCCAGCTCTTCGAGCAGCTGGGATTGCGGACAGACCGCCCAGCTGGCCAGCCGCCGATTCAGCCGCTGCGTCATTTCAGCAGCTGCCGCCCGCGTATAGGTCACGCATAAAATCGCCTCTGGCCGCCCCCCGTCCAGCAGCAGGCGCAGCACCCGGTCTGTCAGCACCTTGGTCTTGCCGGTGCCAGCATTGGCCGATACGAACACCGAGGCAGACGGGTCAGAGGCGGCGCGCTGGCGGGTGACTGCCTGCCGATAGGGATCAGTCATCTTCCACCTCCCAGGCGCGCCATTCGCGCACCCGCGCCAGATGCCGGACATCAGAGAATTTCGGCCGCACCGCCGGGTCCGGCTCGGACAGATAGGGCTGATCCGGATTATCATAGAGCTGGATCAGCTGTGTGAGTGCAGCCTGCACCGTCTCGCTGTCGAAATCTGCTGGTAGCACGCTGGTAATGCGGCCTGCATCGCCGGCCTGGCCTTTTATCTGCCAATATTCCAGCGCGCTGATCTTGCCCGGCTGGCCCTGCTGTTCGGAAAAGCCGCCTGCCGCGGCGATCACGGCTTCTACCAGCAGCTGGGTGGCTCGCCCGCCCTCCACCTGTGACTTGCGGGGCGGGCCCCCGGTTTTGTAATCGGCCAGCAGCACGGTGCCATCCTGCAGCAATTCCAGCCGGTCAGCGCGCGCTGTGACCACCGCCTCGCCAGCTGGCAAGGCGAGGGTTATCTGGCCCTTTGTTTCCGGGCAGACTTGCTCTATGTGCATCCGCCGCCGCGCCTCCTCTGCCAGAAACCAGTCCAGCGCCGCGGCCAGCCGCAAGCGCCAGAGACCGGCAACCTGACTGTTGTCAGACCAGCGGGCAAAGATGGCAGCTGCCTGTTTTTGCAGCTGTTCTGCTGCATCCGCAGGCAATGGCCCGGCCGGGAAGCTCTCTAGAAACTTGCCCAGAATTTTGTGGATCAGGCTCCCCCGCAGAGCCGGGCCAGGCCGCTCATCCAGTTCTGGCAGGGCCTTCAGATGCAACACCCGGGCAGCATAAATCGCATAGGGATCAGAAATCCATTTATCAAAATCGGTTGCCGAGAATTTGCGCGGGCGATCCGCCAGAGCCGGTTTTGGGGCTGGCGGCGGGCAAGGGGCTGGGCTGCTGGCCAGCCTGTCCTCCAGAGCTGCCTGCATCCAGCTCGGCATCTTATCTGACAAAGCCGCTGCCAGCCCTCCTGCAGTCAGCACCGCCTGCAAACGGGCCAGCCAGCGGCTGGGCTGGGCCGGACTTTCCCCGCTGCGGTCGGCGCGGGTGATCCAGACCTCATCAGCACCGGCCAGCATCATGAAATCATGTGCAGAAAGTGCGGTACGCCAGCGCCTGTCCGGCAGGCCCAGCTCTTTTCTGGCTGTCTCATTCATCCAGATATCCGGCACAAAGGCAGGCGGCCATACCCCTTCATTCAGCCCGGCCAGAATAATCCGGTCAGCTGATTGCAGGCGCGCCTCAACCGTGCCCAATATCGCCAAATTCGGATGCGTCTCCCAGGGGGAGCGCACGGTGACCTGCTCGGCCATGCTTTGCAGCAGCGTCGGAAAGTCAGCTGTGGCCAGCGGCCAGCTGGCCTCACAATCGATCAGTTCAGCCAGCAGGCGGCCTGCTGCCTCCCCGGCTGGCCCGGCATAGAGGCGCAGGATGCCACTCTGCGGGCCGGTTTCGGCGGCCAGTGCCTCCGCCGCCTCGCCCAGCGCCCCGGCCAGCCCGGCCAGATCAGCCATTTGCCCCCCCTCCTGCTCTGGCCTTTTTGCGTGCATCAGCGCGTGCAGCCCGGCCAGCGGGGCAAGAATATGCTGGCGGGCAAAACCGGCCAGTTGCGGCTTGTCGGCCAGCCTGTCCTGCAAGCCCTGCCAGCCTGTGCCAGCCAGCGGGCCACGCAGCCCGGCTCTCTCCAGCTGCTGGAATTGGCTGGTGAAATCGGCGCGCGCCAATCCTCCGGCACAGAGCGGATGCTTAGCCAGGCTGGCAAGGGCCAGCGGCGCAAAATCACTGGCGACGGCCTCACAAATCAGCTGCAAAAACCGCCCCGGCATGGTGTCAGCCAGCCTTGTGCCGGCTGAATCATCCACCTCTATCTGCCATTTCCGCAGCTCAGCCTGCACCTGCCGGGCAAGCGCCCGGTCCGGGGTCACCAGCATGGCCCGCTTGCCGGAATGCTCCAGCATCTCGCGCATCAGGAGGGCTATCTGGGCGGCTTGCTGATAATTATGGGCGGCACTCAGAAGATGCAGGCCGGACAGGGCATCGCGATCCAGCTCCGGCCGGTCTTCTGCCAACCGCCGCCAGGCCGCCGATTGTTCTGCCGGGCGAAACGCCTCGGCCAACAGCCACCGGCGCTTGCGACGGCGCGCCACCGCCTCCGGCTCACAGCCCGGCCATAGCCTGACCTTCTCCAGCGGCATCTCCAGCTCGGCCAGCGTGTCATGCAGGATATGCAGCGGATGGCCGGCATCTGCCCCAATGGCCGCCCAGTCAGCAGCCCAATCCTTCGGCCCCTCTGCTCTCTCATCAGGCAGGTCCAGACCGGGCAGGATAACCGCCCCGGCTGGCAAGGCCGCTACGGCACGCATCATCCGGCGGGTTGCCGGCTGGCTGCCGGTGGACCCGGCCAGAATCACCCGGCCGGTTGGCGGGTTGGCCTGCCAGAGCGCGATTTGCCTGTCGATCAGCTTTTGCTGACGCTGCACCGGGTCGATTTTATTCTGCTCAGCCAGCAGGGCAGGCCAGTGATCACTGACAATGCGCACAAAGGCCAGAACAGACTGCCAATGCATTGCCATTTCATCTGGCAGTAACCCGGCCAGCTGCCCGGCCTCTGCCCCGGCCTCTACCCCGGCCCGCTGCAGCTGGTCCAGCAGCCCGGCCAGCTCTTCAGCCATTTTGAACGCCTGGGCCGGGCCGGGACGCTGGCCATTTATCACAAAGGCCTCTATCTGGCGGGCCAGCAAAATCTGCCGGGCCAGCGGATGCACCGCATCCGGCAGCGCCTCAGCCGGCACAAAACCGGGCTGGCCTGCTTCCAGAATATCCAGCGCGTCAGCATCTGCCTCGCCCAGCAGGCAAAAATTCGGCATCAGCAGGGCCGCGCCGCCGGATAATTCGGTAAAGGCGGCCTGCACAGCGCGCTGGGCGCGTCTGGAGGGCAGCCATATCTGGGCGGCTCCCAACGCCGTGCCGCCGCCGGTCTCTGCCAGAAGGGCACGGGCAAGATCCAGCGCAAAGGGCTGGCCTGCCGGAATGGTGAAAAAGCCTGTATCGGACATAACAGCCACTATAGGACAAAACAGAACAAATCAGGAATAGGTTTTTTCCTGCTGAGCCTTTTGGCCAGATAGCAAAAGCCGCGCGCGATCAGCTCGCCGGGCTGGCAAAGCCTGCCTGCAACCCGGCCAGTAATTCTGCCGGGCCAGTGATTTCCGCGACCCGCCCGTTATCATCTGCGGCCATGCCCAGCACAATCTCTATCCGGTCAGCAGGCAGCAGCGGCCCCAGCTTTTCCGGCCATTCTATCAGGCAGGCTGCCTCAAAAAAGGCATCCTCAATGCCCAGATTAAGGGCTTCATCCGGGCTCTCCAGCCGCCAGCAATCCATGTGCCAGACGGCCAGCCCGTCTGCAGTCTGATAGGTCTGGACAAGGGTGAAGCTGGGGCTTGGAATATCGCCGGTCTCCCCGCAGCCATGCCGGATAATCGCGCGCGCCAGTTCCGACTTGCCCACCCCCAGCGGCCCGCTCAGCGTGATGATCCTGCCAGCCGCCAGCAGCTGACCGAGAGTTGCGCCCAGCCTGTCCGTTGCGGCCAGATTATCCAGAACCAGCCGCATCCCGGTCAGTAGCGATATTGGTCAGACTTGAACGGCCCGGCCTGTTCCACCCCTATATAGGCGGCCTGATCAGCGCGTAGCTGGCTCAGCCTTGCCCCCACCTTCTCCAGATGCAGGGCTGCCACCTTTTCATCCAGATGGCGCGGCAGCGTATAGACCCGGTTCTCATAAGAGGCCGCGCTCTGCCACAGCTCCATCTGCGCCAGCACCTGATTGGTGAAAGAGGCAGACATCACAAAAGATGGGTGTCCTGTTGCACAGCCCAGATTAACCAGCCGCCCCTTCGCCAGCAGAATGATCCGTTTGCCATCCGGGAATTCTACCTCATCGACCTGCGGCTTGACCTCATGCCAGGCCATATTGCCCAACGCG
>JADHLK010000065.1 GCA_016780695.1 Alphaproteobacteria bacterium
CTCAATCTGTGCGCCATCCTTTATCACCTGCCCGCCGGCATCGGTGCGAACCACCATCATCGCCTTGCGCCCGCAATGGCAGATTGTCCTGATCTCGCGCAGATTGTCAGACAGCGCCAGCAGCGCGGCTGAGCCGGGGAAAAGCTGGCCTTGAAAATCGGTCCGCAGCCCATAGCACAAAACCGGTATATCCAGATCATCGGCCACCCGTGCCAGCTGCCAGACCTGGGCTTCAGTCAGGAATTGCGCCTCATCTACCAGCACACAATGATGGGCGCGCCCGGCTACCGCCTCTTTGATCTCAGACCAGAGATCGGTCGCCGCCTCAAAACAGGCCGCCTCAGCAGACAGGCCAATGCGCGAGGTTATCTGGCCTACCCCGGCCCGGTCATCCAGCCGGGCAGTATAAAGGAGGGTTTCCATGCCGCGCTCGCGGTAATTCCAGCTGGCTTGCAGCAGCACCGTGGACTTGCCGGCATTCATCGCCGAATAACAAAAATACAGTTTCGCCATACCCTGCCCATTGCCTCTCGCACTCACCCGTAACCGGCTTTATCAAACCATATCTGAATTGCAAAATCAAAGCTGGCGATGCTAGGCTGGGCAAGCAGTCACCACCGCACGGGAAAAGGGCCAGCCCATGTCATCACTTCACCTTGTCACCCATCCGCTGATCGATCACAAAATGGCGATTTTGCGCGCCGTTGATACGCCCAGCCCGCAATTCCGCCAGACCCTGCGTGAGATGAGCTGGCTGCTGGGCTTTGCCGGAATGGCGCATCTGAAAACCCGGCCGGTGAGCCTGACCACCCCGCTGGAACAGATGCAAGCCCGCCAGCTGACCGACCCGGCCCCGTGTCTGGTCTCTATTCTGCGTGCTGGCAATGGGCTGGTTCAGGGCTTGCTGGAGCTGCTGCCTGAGGCATCTGTCGGGCATCTGGGCATGGCCCGTGATCATGACAGTCTTGAGCCGGTGGACTATTACAGCAACCTGCCAGCCGATATATCTGAGCGTCAGGTTATTCTGGCTGATCCGATGCTGGCAACTGGCGGGTCTGCGGTGGCGGCGGCTGACAGGCTGCGTGCGGCGGGGGTGAGCGATTGCGTCTTTATCTGCCTTTTGGCGGCCCCGGAGGGGGTGGCCCGTTTTGAAGCAGCGCATCCCGATATTCCGATCATCACCGGCGCGCTGGACAGGCAGCTGAATGATCAGGGCTATATCCTGCCAGGGCTGGGCGATGCCGGTGACCGGATTTACGCGACCTGATCGGGAAGCATCTTGTCAGTCATCTGCCAGCCCACTATTCAGCGTCTTGCACAAAAACAGGCTGACTCCGATCAGCGGCAGGGCAATGGCAAAGGACAGGCGCAGGCTGACCGCCTCAGCTATCAGCCCGAGCAGCGGCGGGCCCAGCAAAAACACCAGAAAGGCTGTCTGGGTGAGGGCGGCTACATTGACCGCGGCCGGCCTGTCAGTGCGGCGGGCCGCAGCTGAGACGGCCAGCGGAAACAGCACGGCATTGCCCATCCCCATCACTGCAAAACCGGCCAGCGCCATTAGCGGATGCGCCGCCACGCTGACCGCGACCGCCCCGACAAACAGGGCAAGCAGGCTGAGCCGGGCAATTTTTTCCGGCCCGTGTCGCTCTACCACCGGGTCAGCAAAATAGCGCAGCAGAAATTGCCCCAGCGCGCCCACTGCCAGCGCCAGCCCATTGACCAGCGGCGGGGTGGTAAACATATCGCGCATGAAAATCACTGACCAATCTATACCCGCCCCTTCCAGCAGCATCGCTGGCAGGGTAACCAGAACCAGCAGCAGAATCGGCCAGGTTGGCCGCACCAGCTTTTGCATCGGCTGGCTGTCTTGCGGGCGCGGCGGGGCAGGCTGATAATCGGCCAAAAGCAGAAAAAAGCCGAGGCTGGCAGGCAGCAGAACCATCAGAAAATGCAGCCAAACCGCAAGCTGTATCTGCGCCAGCCCGGCCCCGACAATGCCAGCGGCAAAAAAGCCCAGCGACCAGAAAGCATGACCACGATTCATAATCCGCCGACCCAGCATCTGCTCAACCCGGTCTGCCTCCAGATTAATCACAATCTCTGCCAAACCAATGGCCAGCCCGGCCAGAAACAGCGCGGCGGCAAACCACAGCGGATGCCCGGCCAAGGCTGCCAGAAAAAAAGCCAGCCCGATAATGGCAACCGCCCACGGCATCAGGCTTTTGAACCCGACGCGGGCAAGGGCCAGACTGGAAAAAAGCAGCGAGACCTGCAGGCCCAGCGCAATTGCGGCAAGGCACAGACCCAGTATCGCCGGGCTAATCCCAAGGGCCAGCTGCAGATCGCCCAGCCGCGGAAACAGGGTGCCGATGGCAAAAGAATACAGCCCGAAGCTGATAAAAATAACCTGCTGGGCGGGCAGTTTCGGCAAATTCATTCTGGTTTTTTCCTCGCACGGGCTATAGCGGGCGGCGGGATCACCAAAAGCACAGTCCGCCAGCCCCTTTATGCTGGCCCGCACTGAGCCTGTCCAGCCATTTGCGCTGTTCTGGTTGCTTCCCCTTGGCCGGATCCCCTTGGCCGGTTCCCTTTGGCCGGATCCCCTTGGCGGGTCTCTCTTGGCGGGATGTTGTTTGGCGCGCAAGGCATCTTGCATCTGCCTGCCAGTTGATCTTATCATCTTCTCCTGACTGGTCGGTTTATTGCCTTGGACGGGATCAGCCAGAAAATAGCGGTTTTCAGCAAGGCAGAGCAGGAGGGCCAGCCATGCCGTTTGATGTGAATTCACTGGAAAATCACTGGATGCCCTTTTCCGGCAATCGCGATTTTAAGGCCAATCCAAGATTGGTGGTGAAATCAGAAGGCATTTATTGCTGGGATCACAAGGGCGGGCAGCTTATAGATGGCTCCTCTGGCCTGTTTTGCAGCCCGGCAGGCCATGGGCGGCCAGAAATAGCTGAGGCGGTCTATCGCCAGATGCAGGAAAATGATTATATCCCGCATTTTCAGCTGGGCCATCCAGGTGCGTTTGAGCTGGCCCAGCGCGTATCCCGCCTGTTGCCGGAGCAGATGAACCATGTGTTTTTTACCAATTCCGGGTCGGAATCGGTAGATACGGCGCTGAAAATTATCATGGCCTATCACCGGGCTATCGGCCAGTCACAGCGCCTGCGCTTTGTCAGCCGCGAGCGGGCCTATCACGGGGTCAATCTGGGCGGTATTTCGCTGGGCGGCATGGTGCGCAACCGCGAGAGCTTTCCGGTCACCCTGCCAGGCATCGTTACCATGCGTCACACGCAAACCCCGGAACAGGCTTTTGCCCGCGGTCAGCCTGCCACGGGTGCCGAGCTGGCAGAGGATCTGGCCCGCTTTTGTGAGACTTATGGCGGTTCCACCATCGCGGCCGTTTTTGTAGAGCCTATCGCCGGGTCAACCGGCACGCTGGTTCCGCCTGTCGGCTATCTGCAGCGCTTGCGTGAGATTTGTGATGAGCATGGAATTTTGCTGGTTTTTGATGAGGTGATTACCGGCTTTGGCCGCACCGGCAAGCCCTTTGCAGCAGAGAGTTTTGGCGTAACCCCGGATATTATCACGATGGCCAAGGCGCTGACCAACGGGGCCATTCCTATGGGGGCGGTGGGCGTAAAGGATGAGATTTATCAGGCAGTTACAGAAGCAGCGCCGGAAAATTCCATTGAATTTTTCCATGGCTATACCTATTCGGCGCATCCGGCCGCCTGTGCAGCTGGTATCGCCACGCTGAAAATCTATGAAACCGAGGGGCTGTTTGAACGGGCTGCCAGCCTGTCTGATTATTTCCTCGATGCGATCTGGTCGCTCAAGGATCATCCGCTGGTTGTTGACCTGCGCGGCTATGGCATGATGGCCGGGGTAGAGCTGGTCTCTGACGGGGTGCCCGGCCGGCGTGGCACGCGTTTTCAAAAAGACGCTTTCTGGAACGGGCTGCATATTAAATTTACCGGTGATAACGGGATTGTGGCTCCGGCCTTTATTGCTGAGCGCACCCATATTGACGAGATTATTGATAAGTTCCGCAAGACGCTGGATGCCCATTTATAAGGCAGCATTTTTTTTTAAGTTGGTTAATTAGTTAAAGATGCTAGGCGAGGCCAGCCGAATCATGCTAGCGTTTTGATCTTGGAGAGGGCTTGGTCTTTGCGGGCCAGGATTAAGTTAAAGCGGGCAGGGCAGGGTCATCATGAAGGTGTCACAGGTGAGCTATCTGGCAGCGGATGCGGATGCGCAAATTGTTCATTCCCTGCGCGAAACTGGCTTTGCCGTGCTGACAGACCATCCGATAAGCCCGGCCCGGATTACCGAAATCTATCAAGCCTGGGGCGATTTTTTTGCCAGTTCTGAAAAACATGACTTCTTGCGTGATCCAGAAAAGCAGGATGGCTATTTCCCGTTTCGTTCAGAAAATGCCAAGGGGGCCCAGGCCAAGGATCTAAAGGAATTTTTCCATATCTATCCTTGGGGCCGGGTGCCGGATAAGCTGGCTGCGATTACCCGCCAGCTCTATGCTGATCTGGAAGCGCTGGGGGTTGCGATGCTGGGCTGGCTGGATGCCCACAGCCCGGATGAGGTGCGCCGCCAGTTCCGCCAGCCGCTGGGCCAGATGATGCAGGACAGCCAGCAAAGCCTGCTGCGGATTATCCATTATCCGCCGGTGGCCGAGGGCACTGAGCCGGAAGCTATCCGGGCGGCGGCGCATGAAGACATTAATCTTATCACGCTGCTGCTGGCCGGCTCGCAGCCGGGCCTTCAGGCCCGCGACAAGCATGGCAGCTGGCATGATGTATCCTGTGATCCGGGCATGATCACGATCAATAATGGCGATATGCTGCAAATTGCCAGTGGCGGCTATTATCCGTCCACACCGCACCGGGTTATCAATCCTGACCCGGAACAGAATGTCTCGCGCTATTCCATCCCGATGTTTTTGCATCCAAAGCCGGAGGTGATGCTGACTGAAGATATGTCAGCAGATGCCTATCTACATGAACGGCTCGCGGAAATCGGTTTGAAACAGTGATGATACATACACCATGAAAAAGAGGAGGTTCTAATGGTGCTAAATAAGATGGTAGTAAAGACCGGGATAGCCGCGCTGATGCTGGCTGTCTCTGCTGGCTCAGCGTCAGCGTTCACAGCCTGTCAGGTGACTGATGTTGGCGGCATTGATGATGCCAGCTTCAACCAGACAGCCTGGAAAGGCATTGAGGATTCAGTCAGTGCTTACGGGATCGATGGCCGTTATCTGGAATCAACAGCTGAGACAGATTACGCGCCGAATTTGAATTCCATGGTCGATAACAAGTGCGATCTGATTATTTCGGTTGGCTTTTTGATGTGTGAGGCAGCCAAGAATGCGGCAGATGCCAACCCGTCTGTCAAATTCTCAGCCCTCGATTGCGCGTTTGAGAATATGGACAATATTATCGGTCAGGTCTTTGCCACGAATGAGGGCGGCTTTCTGGCCGGCTATCTGGCCGCCGGGGTAACCGAGACTGGCGTGCTGGGCACTTTTGGCGGTATCAATATCCCGCCTGTGACCGCCTTTATGGACGGTTTTGTCTATGGGGTGGAGCATTATAACAAGCAGAATGGCACCTCTGTTGAAGTGCTGGGCTGGAATGTCGATACAAGGGAAGGCCTGTTCACCGGCAATTTTGACTCGCTCGATGATGGCCGGGCCTTTGCCCAGAACCTGTATGATGAAGGGGCGGATATTGTGCTGCCAGTGGCCGGGCCGGTCGGTCTTGGCTCTGCCGCCCTGGCTGCTGAGCTGGGCCGTGACAAGCTGAAGATCATCGGTGTAGATGCAGACTTGACCCAGACTGACCCGGATCGTGCTGATGTCTATCTGACCTCTATTCTGAAGCGGATGGATGCCACGGTGATGCAGGTTATCAAGCAGACCATGGACGGCAAATATGCTGGCGGCACCTTTGTTGGCACGCTGGCCAATGGCGGTGTTGGTCTGGCCCCGCTGCACAGCTTTGATGCGGAGGTTCCGGCCAAGCTGAAGGCTGAGCTGAAAGCAGTGGAAGCCGGGGTGATAGACGGCTCTATCAAGATTGGCGGCTAACAGCGCGCCTGACCAAAAAGACAATGTTCCGGCCCCTGGCGGCCGGGACATTGCCCACATTTTCCGGCCTGTTCGCCTTGTGCCGGGCTTTGTTGTGAGCAGATTCAGATAAAGGCAGGAGCTGAGATGAGCATCGAGTTGCGCGGCATCTGCAAACGCTTCGGGCCGGTGATCGCCAATCAGGATATTGATCTGGTCATCCAGCCGGGCGAGGTGCATGGCCTGCTGGGTGAGAATGGGGCGGGCAAGTCAACGCTGATGAATATTCTCTCCGGCCTCTATCAGCCGGATTCTGGCACTATCTTGAAATCTGGACAGGAGCTGGTGATTAACGGGCCAGCTGACTCTATCGCTGCCGGTATCGGCATGGTGCATCAGCATTTTATGCTGGTGCCGGTGTTCAGCGTGGCTGAGAATGTTATTCTGGGGGAGGAGCCGGTCGGGCGGCTGGATTATCTTGATCTGGGACAGGCACGGGCAACGGTTCAAGACATTAACCAGTCCTACGGGATGCAGGTTCCGCTCGATAGTTTGATTGAGGACTTGCCGGTCGGTATCCAGCAAAAGGTGGAAATTATCAAAGTGCTGTTCCGCTCGGCTGAAATTCTGATTTTGGATGAGCCGACCGCCGTCTTGACCCCGCAAGAGGTGGTGGAATTTTTCGGCATTGTAGAGGCGTTGAAAAAGGCCGGCAAAGCCATCGTCTTTATCACCCATAAACTGCATGAAATCAGAGAAATAGCAGACAAGGTATCAGTCTTGCGCCAGGGCGGTATCGTGGGCCATGGCCGCCCGTCTGACTTTACCGAGGCAGAGCTGGCCGAGATGATGGTGGGCCGCCCGGTCAGCTTTGCGGTTGATCGGCAGACACAGCAAACCGGGGCGGCGGTTCTGGCGGCGGAAAATCTGTCCTTTTACAGCCCTGCCAATGAGCTGCTGCTGGATGATGTCAGCCTGTCTGTCCGTGCTGGCGAGGTGGTTGGCATCGCCGGGGTGCAGGGCAAGGGCCAGACCGAGCTGGTGGAGGTGCTGACCGGGCTGGCCAGCCC
>JADHLK010000066.1 GCA_016780695.1 Alphaproteobacteria bacterium
TATCCTCATCCAGATAGGGGTCATCATCAGCGAAAATCTCGCTGACCAGTGTTTTATAGCCCTCTGCCTTGACGATAAAATGCAAATGGCTGGGCCTCCAGGGATGCCGCCCGGTCGCATTCAGCAGCGTGCCAACCGGTCCGTCTGTCGGCACTGTGTAGCTGACCGGCTTGACCGTGGTAAAGTTGTAGCGCCCATCTGCTCCGGTGGTCAGGATACCGTGAAAGGAATAGGTGTCCTGCTCCTCATCCTGGCTAGAATATAGCCCGTTAGGCGCAGTCTGCCAGATATCGATGGAGGCCCCTTCAATCGGGTTGCCCTGGCTGTCCTTGATCACGCCGCTGACCAGCACCGTCTCTCCCTCATAATGGCGCTTCATGTCATGGCCCATCGGGATAGGCGGCGCGCCAGCGATATGGAACGGGCCCAGCACCGAGCTGGAAGTGCCCTGGGGCGAGGAGTTGACCATATCCACCAGCGAGGAAATGCCCAACACATCTGAGAGCAGGACAAATTCATGGCGTTCCTTGTCAGAAATGTCGCCAGCCCATTCCAGCAACTCAATCCCCTTTTCCCATTCAGCATGGGTGAGCTTTGTTTCCTTAACAAAAGCGTGTAAATGGCGCGACAGGGATGACATTATCTCCAGCAATCGGGGATCAGTATTCTCGCCAAAATAGCCCAGAAATACCTCGGTAATATTATCCTTGTTCACAGAACGCATTGGTTTTCTCCTCCAAAAAAAAGACAGCCGTTTAGGCGCGCTGAAAGCACTGCCACACTCCTTTTTTTTCTGCCTATTTTTCTTTGACAAGTCAAATAAAATCGATATTTTTACCAAAAGATTTTTGCGCTTCGCCAAAGGAAACCTGCATGTTGATGAACAGACCTTCAGGCGCCAGCTTTCTGGGTGATATGCTGGGTGATATGCTGGCCGCCCTTCTGGAGCGGTCCGGCAGGCGGGGACAGCGGCGCAGCCAGTCGATAGAGGCGATGTGCGATGCTTTGCTGGCGGAACAGAATGAAGCCTCCAGCCTGCTTTTGGCCGCTGATATTCTGCATAGTTATGAGGGTATGACAGCCCCCGAAAAGACCAGCTTTTTCACCTATATTAATGAGGCGATGGATATTGACCCGGCCGCGCTGGCAGCAGCAGCAAGCACCTATATGCAGGATCGCTCAGTAGCCAATTATGAGGCGGTGAAAAAGGCCGGTGAGCCGCTGCGTTATGAATTTCTGCGGCGCCTCAATGCCCCGCCTGCGGCCACTGGCGGGCTGGTGCGGATGCGGGCCGACTTGCTGGGCCAGCTGGCTGAGCATCCTGATCTGGCGCGCAGCGATGCCGATTTTGTGCGGATGCTGCGCAGCTGGTTCAATCGCGGCTTTTTGATATTGCGTCAGATTACCTGGGATACACCGGCCTCAATTTTGGAAAAAATTATTGCCTATGAAGCGGTGCACGCGATCAACAGCTGGGAGGATTTACGCCAGCGCCTGCAGCCGGATGACCGGCGCTGTTTTGCCTTTTTCCATCCGGCGATGCCGCAGGAACCACTGATTTTTGTTGAAGTGGCTCTGGCCAAAGGTGTGCCGGGCTCGATACAGGGGGTGCTGGCCGCAGAACGCGAGATGCTGGAGGCAGCGGCGGCGGACAGCGCGGTTTTCTATTCCATTTCCAACTGCCAGAAAGGGCTGGCGGGTATCTCGTTTGGCAATTCGCTGATCAAGCAGGTGGTGCGCGATCTGTCTATAGAATTACCCAATATTCGGAATTTTTTAACGCTCTCGCCGATTCCGGGCTTGCGGGGCTGGGCTGCGAAGGAAGCGATTAGCATCGACAGCCAAAATCAGGAGGCTGTTACCAGTCTGGCGGCCCATTATCTGGTCAGTCAGCGCGGCAAGACCGGCCAGCCGCTGGACCCGGTGGCCAGGTTCCATCTGTCGAACGGGGCGCAAATTCTGGCTATTAACCCGCAAGCAGATTTATCAAAAAATGGCCTTGCCCAATCATGGGGGGTGATGGTGAATTACCGCTATGAGCCAGATCGGATAGCGGAGAATCTGCGGCTATTGCATGAAAAGGATCAGCTGGCTATGTCTGCTGGCGTGCGCGCCCTTGCCCAGCAGGGGGCGCAGCTGATTGCCAGCTGATTGCCAGCTGATTGCCAGCTGATTGCCAGCTGATCGACCAGCAAGGCAGATCTCGGCAATAGCAGCCCTGCGGCAGGGCCAGTCAAAATTGCCATATCGGCAAAATTGTGGCAGCCTATTAGCTGAAGTCAGACAAAAACCAGCGCAAAAAGGGAGGGCTTGCAGCCATGCCAAAACCCAACCCCTATCGGCCTTTTGAGCCGGATCCTGAATTCATGCAACTTTGGCCTGAAGGCATCAGCGGCAATGCGATAAACGGGCTGGGCGAGGCCGAAGTGCGCCGCCCGGATGTTGTCTGGTGGACAACCGGCAAAGAGGATATCGCCTTTGGCGAGATGCAGAATTGGTTTTATCAGCATGAGCCCAAAATTGACAAGCTGATGGCCTTGCGCCAGGAAAGACGCGCGATCATTGAGGCTCCGCTGCCCCAGATTGCTGACCGGCCTGCCCAGCGCTCACCCCAGGATTGGACTGCCCAGCTGGATCAGTTTATTGCCCGCGGCGTGGCAGAACAGGTCGGGGTAACCCGCTTGCGGCCGGAATGGGTCTATGCGCATCACCACACTGAGTTCAAGCAGGTCATCCTGCTGGCTGTCCAGCACCAGTATGACGAGCTGAAAACCGCGCCCACCCTGCAAGCTGGCATAGAGGTGACCTATCAATATTGCCGCGCCGCAGAGGCGGCCAAACAGGTGGCAGGCTGGCTGCGCGAAGAAGGCTGGGATGCCGAGCCGGTAACCGGCCCGATGGTCGGCAAGATTTTGATGATCCCGCACGCGATAGAGGCCGGATTTGGTGAGCTGGGCAAGCATGGCTCAATGATTAATGCAAAATTTGGCTCTGCCTTCCGGCTGGGAGCAGTGCTAACTGATGCCCCCTTTGCCGAGACTGGCCGACACAGTTTTGGCGTGGATGATTTTTGCAGCAACTGCCGGGTCTGTGAAGAAGCTTGCCCGCCTGCGGCTATTTCACCGGAGAAGCGACAGGTGCGCGGCGAAACCAAATGGTATGTCGATTTTGACAAATGTATTCCGTTTTTCGCCGAAACTTCTGGCTGTGCCATCTGTATCGCGGTCTGTCCCTGGTCACGCCCGGGGGTGAGCGACAATCTGATCAGCAAGCTGGCCCGCCGGGCTGAACGCAAAAATCAATAGGAAGCAGGATAAAAAGCCAAATACCGGCTTGAGCCTGACAGCAATATAGCGCATCCTGCCATTATGATGAAAAGCAATCAATTCTGTCTGGCCGGCTGGCTCTGCCATGTCTGAGGGACGCGCCCGAAAACCACGCTTTATTGATATTGCCCGTCATGCCGGGGTGGGGATTGCCACGGTTGACCGGGTGATGAATGCGCGGGGCGGAGTCAGTGCCAAGACCACCCGCCGGGTGCTGGAAAGTGCCCGCTTTCTGGGCGTTAACAGGCTGCTGCCTGAACAATCCCAGCGCACTTTGCGGCTGGAGGTGATTTTGCACCGGGCCCCAACGCCCTTTTATCAGCGGCTGAACCGGGCCTGTCATCTTGCCCCGAAAATGGTGCAGGAACCGGTGCAGGTCTATATTACCCACATTCCGGTGGGCAAACCGGCGCGGCTGCGGGCGCATCTGAATGCGATCACTTCCTATCGGGACGGGATTATCCTCTATGCCAATGATGTGCCGGAAAATGCCGAAATTATCAAAAAATTCGTCCGCCAGCTGCCAGTGGTGACGATCAGCACAGATATTCGTGACAGTGGCCGTCATGCCTATATGGGAATTGATAACCGGCGGGCTGGTGAAACCGCGGCCAGGCTGAGTGAGGCCTTTTGCCGGAAAGGTGGCAAGGCGCTGATAATTGAGCCGGATCATGCGGTGGCGGCCCAGCGTTTGCGGGCCGAGGGCTTTGCGGATTTTTTTGATAAATCCGGCAAGTCAGACCAGCTTGTGCATCTGCGAGCGGATTCCGTGCCGGAATATCGGCTGCAGCAGATCATTGCCTTGCTGGAGGCGGAGCCCGGTCTGCGGGTGCTCTACAGCGCGGTCAATGATGAATTGCAGCAGTTGATGGCAGAGGCGGCAGGCCAGCGGCCGGTGCTGAACTCGCTGGCCAAGATTGTGCATGATCTGAGTGATGAGAATGTGTCCCATCTGCGCTCTGGCCAGATCGATATTGTGATTGATTCCAACCCGCTCAAACAGCTGGTTCTGGCGGTTGATTTCCTGGTTGGCTGGCATCAGGGATCAACAAGCCTGAAAGCTAATCTTATTGATTTTGATATTTTTACAGCTGGTAATATTCCCGCAGATTATCCAGAGATACAATCTGAAGAATGAAATGGAACTATCTGAAATAAAATTAAAATAAGAAGGTTTAATCTACTCATTGATGAAAAACAATCATCAAAGGGCTGGCCCATCATCAAAACAATTTGCATGGTGAGAATATCGAAAAAAAAGGGGGGGGGAGATGTCACTTTCCGAAAGCAGGCAAGCAGCCCTTGGTCAACTGGCTGCAAGACTGGCAGCCCATTGGCCGCGCCCGCAGCCGCCGCTGGTGCTGGGGGCCGGGGATTTTTTGCAGAACCGGCAGGAGGCCTATTTTGTCCAGGATGAGATGGCCCGCCAGCTGGCACAACCTGTCTCTGGCTGGAAAGTCGGGGCGACCAGCGCGAAAATGCGCGAGCTGGACGGGCATGAGGATGTTATCCCGGGCCGTATTTTTGCCTCCCGCACCTTTGAGGGAAATGATCTGACCCTGCCAAAAGAGGCGCTGGTGAATGTGCGGCTGGAGACTGAATTCGCCTTTCAGCTGACAGCGGATTTGCCGGATCCGGCCAGCTTGCCAGACGGGCTCTACAAGGCTGAGCTGGTAGCTCCGATGCTGTCCCTCTGCCCGGCTTTTGAGGTGATCGGCAATCGCTACAGCGCCCCGCAAGCGGACCGGGCGCAGAATTCGCTCCTCGCGATCGGAGATAATGGCGGCGGTGTGGCTTTTGTGTTCGGCTCGCAGATCGCTGACTGGCAGGATATTGATTTTCGCGATCTGGTGATTGATTTGCGGGTTGATGGCGGGCCGAGTGCTGAGAATTTCCTCGGTGATATGCGTGGCCAGCCAGTGCAGGCAGTTGCCGATCTGGCTAATCATTTGGCGGGCCGCGGCTATTTTCTCAAACAAGGTGATTATGTGTCCACCGGTGCTGCGACCGTGCCGCAACCTGTCCAGCATGGCTCGGTGGCTGAGGCTGATTTTGGCCCGTTGGGCCGGATGCGGCTAACTTTCTGAGAACCGATTGGCAATGGAGGCTGACAATGAAAATCATGGTGATGGGCGCGGGTGGTATGGGGGCCCTGTTCGGGGCCATTCTGGCCGCAGGCGGGTTGGAAGTTGTGCTGGTTGATTCGGATCAAGACCATATAGACGCAATCAATAAAAACGGATTGAAAATAGATGGTTACGGATCAAACCGTGTGCAAGACATAAAAGCAGTGTCACACCCCGGAGAGATTCCGTCAGCTGATATTGTGCTGGTTCAGACCAAGGGCACAGCGACCCGCAAGGCGGCAGAATCGATGCGGCATCTGGCAGGCGGCGAAACGGTTTTTATCAGCTTTCAGAACGGTCTGGGTAATGAGGAGGTGCTGGCCGATATTCTGGGGGCGGAGAATGTCATGGGCGGTTTGACCGCAATGGCCGGGGCAAAATTGGGGCCGGGCCATATTCAGGATTTTGCCCGTGTCCCGTCCTGGATTGGTGAGCTGGCCGGCGGGCTATCCGAGCGGGCAGAGAAAATAGCCGGCCTGTTCAGCGCGGCGGGGCTGGAGACCATCGCCTCTGCTAATATTCGCGCCGATATCTGGAAAAAGCTGCTGGGCAATATGACGATGAGTGCCGCCTCTGGGCTGACCAATCTCAGCTCAGCCGAGATTTTGGCGATACCGGCGCTGCGCCGAATGTGCCTGACTGCCATGGATGAGGCAATTTCTATCGCAGAATCCCAAGGTATTGAGCTGGATCGGGAGACGGTGCTGCATGGGCTGGAGCTGATCACCAAGCCGGGCGGAACGGGCGACAATAAATCCTCTCTGTGTCTTGATTTGCTGGATCAGCGGCGCAGCGAGGTGGAGTTTATCTATGGCACACCGCTGCGGCTGGCTGAAGAAGCTGGGCTGCCAGTGCCAACTCTGCGAGCCTATTATGGGCTGGTGCTGGGCGTGGAGAGCCATTTTTGAGTTGGAAAGGAGAAACTACCATGTCTGCATTGCAAGGCAAGACAGCGCTGGTAACCGGCGCATCAAAGGGAATTGGTCTGGCGATTGCCCGCCAGCTTTATCGGGAAGGGGCCAGCGTGATGCTGGTGGCTTCTGATCCGACCCGGCTGGCCGCCGCCTGTGACAGCTTCACCGGACCGGGGCCGGGCCAGCTGGCATGGGCTGCTGCAGATTTGCGAGAGCTGGCCGGGGCGGAATCCGTGCTGGCCACTTTTAGCAAGGAATTTTCCGGCTGTGATATTCTCATTCATTCAGCCGGGGCAACCAGAGGCGGGGTTTTTCCTGACCAGCCTGACAGCGAGTATCTGGATGGGTTCGCGCTGAAATTCCATGGCGGGGTGCGCATGGCACGGCTGTTCTGGCCAATGCTGAAAGCCAGCTCTGGCACGCTGATCAATATTATCGGCGGGGCGGCCAGATCACCTGATGCCGGCTTTATGGTGGGCGGGGCGGTGAATGCGGCACTGGCCAATTTTTCCAAGGCTTTGGCGGCACAAGGGTTGCAGGATGATGTGAATGTGAACTGGATTCATCCCGGCCAGACTGAAACCGAGCGGCTGGCCATGCTGTTTGAAACCCGCGCTGCTCAGGAAGGGCGCACGGCTGAGCAGGTGCGGGCAGAGCGGATCGCAGATGAGGGGATCAGGCGGTTGGGCCAGCCAGAGGATGTCGCTCAGCTGGCGGTATTTTTATGCCGTCCCGAAGCCCGCCATATTCACGGTAGTGGCCTGACTGTCGATGGCGGGGCAACG
>JADHLK010000067.1 GCA_016780695.1 Alphaproteobacteria bacterium
GGCCAGCCGCCGGATAGGCCGCACCTGTCGGCGCATAAACAGCAAGGCGATACAAAACAGCAGCACCGAGCTGCCAATCGTCCAGCCAAGAAAGCTCCAGCTGGTTGAGCTGAAAATGCGCTTGCGCCCGACAAAAATCCGCAGCACACCGTTGGCTGTCTGGACATCAACTGAGATAAGGTCTGCATCAGCGCGCAGATCCGCCTGCCAGGGCCAGACAAGGCGGCTATCCAGCGCTTCAAAAAAAGCCTGTTCCGCATAATTGGCCGGCGCGGGGGGATCGCTGGCAATAATCGCGTCCTCTTCAAAAGCCAGCCCAAAGCCGAAATAATTGCCGATGGTTTTTTGCAAGGCTGGCAAGTCCCCGGCCTGCATCTGGTTGCCTGCCTGATCGGCCAGCAGGGCTATCTCACCGGCGAGCGCGTGCGCCATCTGGCGGGTAACCGAATCCCAATGCCTTTCATAGAAAATAAAAACGGTGACCAGCTGAACCAGAATCATCGGGATCAGGATGATCGCCAGCATCCGGCTGAACAGTGATTTTGGCAGATAGTCCCGCAGCTGCATCTAACCGCCCCCTTGGGTTGCGGCCGGGTTGTCCGTGCGCAGCAGCCAGCCTTTGCCGCGCACCGTCTGCAAATAGACCGGATAGCGCGGGTCCTGTTCCAGCTTGTTACGCAGCCTGCCGATAGCTACATCAATTGAACGGCCTTTCATACGCGCGCCCAGCACCTGTGAAATCTGTGTGCGTGAAAGCACCTGATCAGGCTGGCGGGCGAAACAATCCAGCAAATCCAGCTCAGCTGTGGTCAGATGCAGCCGCCGCCCTTCCATGGTCAGCATGGCGGTGTCCGGGTCATACAGGAACGGGCCGAAGCGACAGCCCGGCAGGCTGTGATCGGTTGTGCTGCTGCGCTCCAATATGCGCGAGATACGCAAGACCAGCTCCCTTGGCTCAAAGGGCTTGGCGATATAGTCATCTGCCCCGGCGTGCAGGCCGTCAATTCGATCCTCAGTCTCAGACATGGCGGTCAAAAACAGCGCTGGCACCGGGTTGGTCTGGCGCAGATGGGCCAGAAAATCCACCCCGCTCTCGCCCGGCATCATCACATCAATGACCAGCAAGTCAAAATGAGTGCCAGCCATAAAGGCGCGGGCCTCCTCGGTATTGGCCGCGCCGGTCACCCGAAAGCCGCTTTCTTCCAAAAAACGGTGCAGCAATTCGCGCAGTCTTTCATCATCATCTATGACCAGAATATGCGCCTGCATTTTTGCTCCTTCTTAAGCAGAGCTGTCTGCCGGACCGGTTTGTCCGGCCCGCCCCGCCCGCGGGTTAGTCACCATGATCCGGCGAGAGCTTCAGCAGCTGGGCGCGCGTTGGCTCATCCAGCAGCCCGCGCAGGATTTGTGTAAAACCAGCCACTGATTCGGCCCCGCCTGCATTATAGGTCTCAGCAAAACGCTTGCATTGCAGATCGGTCAGCATCGCCTCCAGGGCGGCCCCTTGCGGGGTCAGACGCAACAGTCGCTGGCGCCGGTCATGGGTGCCGGCCCGCTGTTCCACGAACCGCTCTGCCACAAGATGCGAGAGCACGCGGGCAAGACTTTGCTTGGTGATCCCCAAAATAGCCAGCAATTCGCTGACCGTTATATCCGGCTGGCGGGCCACAAAGTAAATCACCCGGTGATGCGCCCGGCCCAGCCCATAGCCTGCCAGCACCCGATCCGCCTCGGCAGTGAAATCACGATAGGCAAAAAACAGCAGCTCTATGCCGCGGCGCAATTCAGACTTGCGCAGGAACAATCCCTTTTGTGCAGGTTTTATGTCAGCCATGTTGACCAATATGCGTGATCCTGCTAGCAAAATAAAGTTCTAAGACAGCTGCGCGACATATTCTGTTGCCAGCCTGTCCGAATAGGTAATTTTCTGATGCCGCAACGGCGATAGCCCGACCTTGCAGAGGCAGGCTATCCGAAGATTTGAGAAAGGATTGGTCGATTATGGCCCTGATACCCTTTGATGATCGTGATGGTTTTATCTGGATGGATGGGCAGATGCTGCCCTGGCGCGAGGCGCGCGGCCATATTTTGTGCCATGGCCTGCATTATGCCAGCTCGGTTTTTGAGGGGGAACGCGCCTATAATGGCCAGATTTTCCGATCAGCGGATCACAATGCGCGGTTGCGCCAATCCGCCAATTATCTGGATTTTGACCTGCCGATTTCCGATGCGGAGCTGGAAGGCATTAAATATGAGGTGCTGAAAGCCAATAATATTGTAGATGGCTATCTGCGCCCATTTGCTTGGCGCGGCTCTGAAATGATGGCGATTTCTGCCCAGCAGACCACCACCCATATCGCCGTTGCCGCGTGGAATTGGCCCAGCTATTTTGACCCGGAAACCAAAATGCGCGGGATTACGCTGGATATTGCCAGCTGGCGGCGGCCCAATCCGGAATCCGCCCCGGTGCACGCTAAGGCGGCTGGTCTTTACATGATTTGCACGCTGGCCAAGCATGAGGCAGAGCGCAAGGGCTTTCAGGATGCGATGATGCTCGATTATCGCGGCTATGTAGCTGAGGCTACCGGGGCAAATGTGTTTTTTGTCATGTCTGATGGCCGGCTACATACACCAAAGGCGGATTGCTTCCTGAACGGGCTGACCCGCCAGACGGTGATCGAGCTGGCCCAGCAGAACGGTCTGCAAGTAGTGGAGAGGCACATCATGCCAGAGGAAATGGCTGAGGCGCGCGAATGTTTCCTGACCGGTACCGCAGCTGAGATTACCCCGGTCTCCAAAATTGGCGATTATGAGTTCAAGCCGGCTGAGGTCAATCAGATGCTCATTGATGCCTATACTGATCTGGTAACCACCGGCTCAGCCCGCAAGGCCAGCTAGGCAAAAAGAACAAGCCCCCCCCTCCAGCTAATCGAATGGCCAAGCGGGGGGCTAATCGAATGGCCAATCCTACGGCCAAGCGGGGGGGGTCACAGATATTTGCGCGCAGCGTGAAAATAAGAAATACCGGTCCAGGCGGTCATCACCGCAGATATCCAGTAAAGCACCAGCCCGCCTGTTTGTAGCCAGCCTGCCTGATCCAGCACCGGGGCAATGATCAAAATGCCGAGAGCGACCATCTGCATGGCGGTTTTCCATTTCGCCATCAGGGTCACGGCCAGCACGATTTCCGCGCCGGCCAGAAATTCGCGCAAACCGGCGACCAGAAACTCGCGAAACAGAATCACCAGCGAGGGCAGCATAAATAGCCAGCCAGACGGTTGCTGGGCAGCCAGAGCGAGAATCACCGCCACGATCAAGAGCTTGTCCGCTATCGGATCCAGCATCCGGCCAAAGGGTGATACGACTTGCCAGCGGCGCGCCATCCAGCCATCCAGAAAATCGGTCACCGCAGCCAGCGCAAAAAGGCCCAGCCCCCACCAGCGCAAGCCCGGTTCAGGTTCCTGCCAGACCAGAAACGCCACCAATGGCGCGGCGACAACCCGGCTAACAGTAATGATATTGGGCAGCGAGCGTCTCATAATGGGTTCCTTCAAGGCGATAGCTGTGACAATTACAGGCTGTCCGCGACGCCTTCTTTCTGTTCTAGCCCGGCTGGCAATAAGCGTCCAGCCTTTGCACCGGATTAGCTGTTTTGGTCATGAAACCAGTCATAAATCTGGCGGGCCATCGCTTCGGAAATCCCGTCCACCGCTGCCAGATCGCGCAGCCCAGCGCGGGCCACTGAGCGGGCGGAACCAAAATGTGCCAGCAGGGCTTTCTTGCGCTTTGCCCCGATACCCGGCACGCCGTCCAGCGGGCTGGAAAGCTGGCTTTTGGTGCGCCGCGCCCGGTGTGCGCCGATAACAAAACGATGCGCCTCATCACGCAGCCTTTGCAAGAAATGCATGGCGGCTGAATCAGGCGGCAGGGTAAAGCTGTCGCGCCCCCTTATATGGAACTGCTCGCGCCCGGCATGGCGATCCGGCCCCTTGGAAATGGCCACCGTCTGGATGTCTTCCAGCCCCAGCTCATCCAGCACTTCCAGCACCGCGCCTAGCTGACCTGGCCCGCCATCAATCAGCAACAGATCAGGCCAGCTGTCTGTCTGGCGATCCGGATCGGCGCGCAAGGCCCGCTCAAACCGCCGCCAGATCATCTGGCGCATCATGGCAAAATCATCATTTCCTGCGGCGGCTTTTTCCCCCTGCTGGCGGATATTGAATTTGCGATAGGCCGATTTGATAAAGCCCTCTGGCCCGGCAGCGACCAGCGCGCCCACCGGATGCGCCCCTTGAATATGCGAATTATCATAGATTTCCACCCGCTCCGGCACCGTTTCCAGCCCCAGCGCCTCAGCCAGCGATTCCAGCAGGCGGGATTGGCTGGCCTTGTCTGACAATTTGCGGGCGAGGGCTTCGGCGGCGTTGCGGCGGGCCATTTCCAGCAGCTGCCGCCGCCCGCCACGGCTCGGGCTGGACAGGCTTATCTTGCGGCCAGCTGTCCCGGACAGGGCTTCTGCTATCAGCTGGGCTTCTTCTGGCAGGTGGCTGACCAGCAAGAGGCGGGCCGGCGTGCGGTCCTGATAGAATTGGGTGATAAAGGCTGCCATAATATCCTGATCTGTGGCGCTGGCATCGGCGCGCGGGAAAAAAGCGGTATTGCCGTAATTGCTGCCGCCACGCACAAAAAACACCTGCATACAGCTCTGCCCGCCCTGCCGCGAGAGGGCCAGAATATCGGCATCAATAATCCCTTCAAGATTAATATCCTGATTGGCCTGAATAGCGGTCAGGGCGCGGATTCGGTTGCGCCAGAGCGCAGCTGTCTCAAAATCCAGCTGCTCAGAAGCGGCGTGCATCTCATCTGCGTAGAGCCGTTGCACCTTGTCTGACTGGCCGGACAGGAATTGCCGGGCTGCGGCCACCTGTTCAGCATAGTCTTTTTCTGAAACCCGCCCGACACAAGGGGCTGTGCAGCGCTTAATTTGATATTGCAGGCAGGGGCGCGAGCGGGCCGCAAAAACCGCATCCGAACAGTTCCGCAGCAAAAACGCCCGGCTCAGCGCCGCGACTGTCCGGTTCACCGCCCCGGTAGAGGCAAAGGGGCCAAAATATTCTGCCTTGCGCCGCTGGCTGCCGCGATGCTTGGCCAGCTGCGGGAACGGATGATCAGAACTCAACATAATATGGGCAAAGCTCTTGTCATCTTTTAGCAGGATATTGTAGCGCGGGCGCAATTTCTTGATCAGATTGGCTTCCAGCAGCAGGGCTTCCGCTTCGGATTCGGTGAGGGTAATCTCCAGCCGCACCGTCTCTGCCACCATCCGCAGCAGCCGGTTGGTCAGCCGGGTCGGCTGGGTATAGCTGGCTACCCGGCGGGCCAGATGGCGGGCTTTGCCAACATAGAGCGGCTCATCCGCCTCATTGAACATCCGATAAACGCCCGGCCGGGCCGGCAAATGGGCAATCTCAGCTTTCAGCACCGCCAGACCGCGCTCAAAATCCGGCCCGCTGGAAGCTGGCTCGGAAGAATTCTTGCCATCCGGGCTATCCGGGCCGCGCGGCGCGGTGGGGATGCTGTCTTGATTGTTACCTGCCATAGTCATGAAGATAAAAGAATCAAGCATTTGTGCAAGGGCGAATCAAACCCACGTAGCGGGCCGGATTTTTTTCCCCCATCCCTGTGGAAAAAGCTGTGGAAGAAACCAGAATCGGCGCGGATTGCTGGCAGATTTCTGCCTGTTATGCCGGGTTGCCTAAATATTAGGCACTTGTGAAAAAATGAGAAAAAACAGAAGGTTATATTAAGTCAAGAGGGCGGTATCCTGCTTTTGAACAAAAATATGACAAAATTGTTACCTTTTTTGGTCCGCTGTGCGTAACTCTGCCGGTTCAGCCGACATAAGTCCAAAACAAGAACATCAAATAAAGGCCAATAAAAACAAGGCCGCTTTTTCGCCCGATCGGTTTTCCGGTCAGCACATAGCCGCCCAAAAGCAGGGTTATCGCGGCCACAGCAGGCAGGCCGAACTCGGTTAATTCCGGCCCGGCAGGCAGTGGAGCGAGCAGCCCGGCTATCCCCAGCACGCCCGCCAAATTAAAAATATTGGAGCCAATGACATTCGCCAGTGCCAGATCAGACTGGCGGTGCAGCAGGCTGGCCAAAACCGCCGCCAATTCAGGCAAGGAGGTGCCAATCGCTACAATGCTCATCCCGATCACGGCTTCGGAAATGCCGGCCTGGCGGGCCAGATCAACCGCCCCGTCCACCATCAGATCCGCGCCGATAATCAGGCTGACCACGGCCACCAGCAGCAAGGTGGCAGACTGGGCCGGCCGCAGGGGGCTGTCCGGCTCCGCCTCGATGGCGCTATCTGATTTCAGCACCCAGCCGATATAAAGCACAAATAGCACCAGCAACAGCCCGGCCCCGAAGGCTGGCAGGCTGCCGGTCAGCATGAAAAATCCGAAGACCAGCGTGGTAAAGCCAGCCATCACCAGCATATCACGGCGCGATACAGCCTCATGCGTGGCAATCGGGGCCAATACCGCGCCCAGCCCCAGCACCAGCAGCATATTGGCCATGTTGGAGCCGGCTACATTGCTGATCGCGATAGCCGGGCTGCCAGACAGGGCTGCCTCTGCTGAGACCAGCAATTCCGGTGCAGATGTCCCGCCAGCTACCAGCAGCAGCGCTATCAGCTGTGGCGGCAGGCGCAGATGGCGGGCCAGTGAAACCGTCGCTGGAACCAGTAAATGCCCGCCGAGCAGCAAAATTGCCAGCCCGGCCATCAGCCAGAGGATAGGCCAGAATAAAACGGTTGAGACAAGATGTTCCATTGCCCCTCTCTTTTGAAGGCGGGCGGCTGGTATGACAAGGAAAATCATCCCGTCAGGCCGAAAAATCCGCCGCAACGGGCTGTGCGCCCCCGGTCTGTAGGCCCCGGTCTGTATCAGAGCGCGGCTACCCGCAGGACACACCGGTAGATATGGCAGGGATGACTATTACATCGCCGCGATAACAGCCGGTAGAAAGGGATGATGAGAAAGGGGTGGGGCCAGATCTTTCGCACCGAAGTGAGAGAAAGAGCAATAGGCAGACA
>JADHLK010000068.1 GCA_016780695.1 Alphaproteobacteria bacterium
CCCCCTGGCGGGACCGCAAGCCGCAGGACGCGCCAGATGGGGCTGCTCCGGTGATCCGGCTGAAAATGCCGGAAAGCGGCCAGGCAGAGATCACGGACCTTATTCAGGGGTCGGTTCAAATGGCGCACAGTCAGCTGGATGATTTGGTTTTGCTGCGCTCTGATGGCAGCCCAACCTATATGCTGGCAGTGGTGGCAGATGATCATGATATGGGCATCACCCATATTCTGCGTGGTGATGATCATCTCAATAACGCCTTTCGCCAGCAGCAGATTTACCGGGCCCTTGACTGGCCAGTGCCGGTCTTTGGCCATATGCCGCTGATCCACGGGGCAGACGGCACAAAATTGTCAAAGCGGCATGGCGCGCTGGGAGTGGATGCCTGGCGTGATATGGGGTTTTTGCCTGAGGCGCTGCTAAACTATCTGGCCCGGCTGGGCTGGTCACACGGGGATGATGAGCTGTTTTCCTTGGAGCAGGCCATCAGCTGGTTTGATGGCAGCCAGCTGGGCAAGGCGGCGGCGCGTTTTGATACGGACAAGCTGCGCGCGGTCAATGCCCATTGGATGCGCCAGCGCGCCCCGGTAGATCTGGCCGATTGGGTGCTGCAGCGGGCACCAGCCAGCGCCCCGGCGGCCAGAGAACGGCTGCTCGGGCTGGTCAGCCTGTTGGCTGAGCGGGCGCAGACATTGGAGGAGCTGGCAGCAGCTGCTGGCTGGTTGCTGCATGACGGGGCCCCGCAGCCAGATGAAGGCGCCGCCCAGCTACTGGATGTTCCAGCCTGTGCAAGGCTGAAGGAACTGGCAGCGGACTTGCCCGATGAATTCGGGGATGCCGAGACACTGCAAGTCTGGCTGCAAGGCTGGCTGGCGGAAAAGGGCCTGAAAATGAAGGATATTGGCCTGCCGCTGCGCGCCGTTCTAACCGGTAGCAAATCTGCCCCCTCCCTCACCGATATACTGATTGTGCTGGGCAAGGGCGAGACCAAAAATCGCATAGAACAGATTTGCAATTAGGGCCTCGTTCGGACTATAATGCCGCCTGTAATGAACCCGCCCTCTAGGGTTGGCAAGAAACATTGGGGAGAAGTATTGATGACAGCCAGCAACAAAAATCAGGCCAGCGTAACGCTGACCGACAATCAGACCGGCAAGGCTGTTGAACTTCCCGTGCTGTCCGGAACCGTTGGCCCGGATGTTGTGGATATCAGAACGCTTTATGCCCATACTGGCAAATTTACTTTTGACCCGGGCTATGGGGCGACCGGCTCTTGCCTGTCGGGCCTTACCTATATTGACGGGGATAAAGGGGTGCTGCTGCATCGCGGCTATCCAATAGAACAGCTGGCGGCGCAGTCAGATTTTCTGGAGTTGGCTTTTGTGCTGCTATATGGCGAGTTGCCGAATACTGAGGAAAAAGCCGGCTTTGTCAATGCGATAACGCGCCATACCATGGTGCATGAACAATTATCCATTTTCCTGCGCGGGTTTCGCCGGGATGCCCATCCGATGGCTATTTTGTGCGGCGTCACCGGTGCCCTGTCTGCTTTTTACCATGATTCAACAGATATTAATGATCCTAAACAGCGGATCATTGCCTCGCACCGGCTGATCGCAAAAATGCCGACTTTGGCTGCGATGGCCTATAAATATTCGCTGGGCCAGCCCTTTAACTATCCGCGCAATGACCTGAATTACGCAGAAAATTTCCTGCATATGTGTTTTTCCGTGCCGGCAGAGGACTATGTGATTGACCCGGTTATTGCAGATGCGATGGACAAGATTTTTATTCTGCACGCTGATCATGAACAAAATGCCTCTACCTCAACCGTGCGGCTGGCCGGCTCGTCCGGGGCTAACCCGTTTGCCTGTATCGCCGCTGGTATTGCCTCCTTGTGGGGCCCGGCACATGGCGGGGCGAATGAGGCGGTCTTGAATATGCTGGCTGAGATTGGCGATCGCAGCCGTGTGCAGGAATATGTCAATAAGGCCCGTGACAAGAATGATCCGTTCCGGCTGTTTGGCTTTGGGCATCGGGTCTATAAAAATTATGACCCGCGCGCCCAGGTCTTGCGCAAATCCTGCCATGAGGTGCTGGACAAGCTGGGCGTATCGGATCCCCTGCTGGAACTGGCTATGGAGCTGGAAGAGATTGCCCTGAAAGACAGCTATTTCGTGGAAAAGCAGCTCTATCCGAATGTTGATTTTTATTCCGGCATCATTCTGAAGGCGATGGGTTTCCCGACTTCCATGTTCACGGTTCTATTTGCGGTCGCCCGCACGGTTGGCTGGATTTCACAATGGAAAGAGATGGTTGAGGATCCGACCCAGCGTATTGGCCGCCCGCGCCAGCTCTATACCGGCCCGGCACAACGCGATTTTGTGCCGCTGGACAAGCGCTAGCCCATAAGCCGCCGCGCTCTGAGGCTATAAATCTGCCCTGATTTCGGCCAGACCCGCCTGCAGGGACGCATCAAAATCTACATGACCGCCTGTCAGCAGCGCCCGCAGCTCAGCCGCAGCTTGGTTGAGCGTTGCTGCCTGGCCTTGCGGGTCTGCCAGCACCGCTTCCAGCGCGGCGGCCAGATTGCGGCTGGTCTGGTCAGACTGGCCAAAAAACGGATAGAGCACCCGGCCCAGTAAAATATTCGGCAAAATCGGATCTGGCAGATGAAACAGCCAGCGCATTAGCCGGTAATTGACCGCCCCCACCTTATAGCAAGTGATCACCGGCATCCCGGCCAAGGCCGCCTGCAAGCTGGCCGTGCCGGAAGCCAACAGGCCAGACCCAGCCTCAGTAAATGCCCGGCGGGCCGCGTCCGGGCCAGTTACCAGCTGCACTGGCAGTATCTCCGCACGGGCCAGACGCGCGGCCAGCCTGTCCGCCAGATGCGGCACTGCGGGCAGCATAAAGCGGCGTTCCTGATCCGCCTGCCAGAGCCGCTCTGCCGCGCCCAGCATATCCTCCAGAATATAGTCAAGCTCAGCCCCGCGCGATCCGGGAAAAAGCGCAATCAGCTTATCCGACGCCTTGCTGCGATCTACCGGATGGGTGAAGGCTGCCGGATGGCCCACAAAACACGCTTTCACCGCCGCGCTGTCAAACAGCTCCGGCTCAAAAGGAAACAGACAAAGCAAACCATCAAACAGCTGCTCAAAACCACGCTTGCGCCAGCTTCCCCAGGCCCAGACAGTCGGGGCCACCATGTGAATAATCGGGCAGGACCAGCCAGATTTATACATCTTTTTTCTGAGGATTTTTGCAAAACGCATTGAAAAGGCTTTGGAATCGACAGTAAAGACAGCAGAGGGCCTGAGCGCCATCACCTCCTCTGCCAGCTGACCTGCCAGTCGCAGCAAGCGCGGCAGCGCGGCCAGGGCCTCGCCAAATCCTATCAGGGATAATTGCGTGTAATCATGGCCGGAGACCAGCCCGGCGGCCTGCATTTGTGGCCCGCCCATCCCCTGCCAGCCTGCCGGGCCGGCCAGCCTGTCTGTTGCCCGCATCAGGCTGGCGGCCAGCGCATCGCCGCTGCTCTCACCTGCGATAATATAGCGCGTCCGGGTCATTATGCCTTATCCAGTAAGGACCAGCTGACACTCATCAAGGTTATTTTCCCGGCTGTGGCAGCCGCCTCTATCTCAGCCCGCTGGTCAGCAGCATGGCATCTGTCTGCCTCAACCGCCAGCAGGCTGATACCCGCCGCCGCCAGCGCCTCTATGGTGGCCAGCCCGATAACCGGCGGGTCCAGCTGGCTATCTTGCGAGGGTTTGGCCATCTTGACCATCACCGCCCCATCTGTGCAAAAGGGCTTGGCCCGGGCGATCATCGCATCTGTGCCCTCAGCCGCCTCTATCGCCAAAATACGCCCCTGACCGGCGATAACCGCCTGCCCAACATCCAACCTGTCCAGCTGATAAAGGGCCTGCAGGGCCAAGCGAATATCGGCCATCTGTCCGGCACTGGCAGCAGGGCCGCTGACAAATCCGGCCGGCCAGCTTTGACGGGGCAAAAAGCTATCAGCTGCCAGCATGGAAAAGCCCTGCCCTTCCAGCCAGCTGGTCAGAACCCGCAAGGCGTTATCATCGCCTTTGAGGGCCATTTTTCCCAGCAAAGCCAGCGCCCCGGCATCGGGCTGCAAATCTGCCATAGAGGGGCGGGTTACCTTGCCAGCCAAAAGCAGCCTCTGACAGCCAGCCTCCTGCAAGAGCCGGACAATCCGGGCGGTCTGGCCCAACGGGCTGCTGGCCGTTTCAAATTGGCTGAAATCAGCATCTGCCTGACCGTCAATGACCAGGATAAAGGGGGCCTCGCCTTCTGCCTTTGCCCGTTCAGCCAATGCCAGCGGATAAGAACCCTGCCCTGCGATAATGCCGAGCCGGCCTGCCATCAGCCCGTTCCCCGGCCAGTCATCTTTGGCAGGCAGAGCGGACGGCGGGCCTCTGCTTGCAGAAATTCCAGAATATCAGCCGGCGCACCGGACAGCCCCTGTTCCTGTGCGGCATTGAGACGGTCTGAGAACTGCCCCTCCCCCTCAAAGAGGAATTTATAGAGCCTGCGCAACGCGGCAATATCCTCTCTGGCAAAGCCGCGCCGCTTCAGCCCGACAATATTAAGACCATGTAGCTGGCCGCGTTCTGCTGTCACAGAGCCATAGGGTATCACATCCTCTACCACCGCCGTGACACCGCCAACCACCGCGTGCTTGCCAATCCGCACAAATTGATGCACCGCAGAATAGCCGCCCATATACACATAATCGCCCAGCTCCACGTGACCGGCGATTCCCACCCCATTAGCCAGAATTACATGGTTGCCGACAGTGCAATCATGGGCCACATGGCTACCTGCCAGAAACAGCCCATCATCCCCGATGCGGGTTTCCAGTTTTTCAAATTCAGTGCCGGTATGCATGGTCACATGCTCGCGGATAATGTTGCGCGCGCCGATTATCAGCCGCGCAGGCCCTTGTTTATGTTTGATATGCTGGGCGGGATGACCCAGCGCGGCAAAGGAAAATATCTCACAATCCGGGCCGATGCTTGTATGGCCGTCCAGCACAACATGGCTGTGCAGCCGACACCTGTCACCCAGCTCCACATTCGGGCCGATAACACAATAGGGGCCCACCGAAACATCAGCTCCCAGCTGCGCCGCCCGATCAATAATGGCGGTAGGATGGATAGTGCTGCTCATCTCAGGATCGCCCTCACACAGGCCGCGGCACAATCATGGCAGCGAATTGCGCCTCTGCCATCAGCTGATCACCGATCATGGCCTGCCCTTCAAATTTCCAGATTTTCGACCTGCCTGCAGTTTTCTTGACATGCAGCTCCAGAATATGGCCGGGGGTGACCGGCTTTCTGAATTTGGCACTGTCCACATTGGTCAGAAAAACAAGATTGCCATCCAGCGCATTGGGAATACTGCACGCTACCAGACAGGAAGCTGTTTGGGCGAGCGCTTCGGTAATCAGCACGCCGGGCAGCACTGGCTTGCCGGGAAAATGCCCGACAAAATACGGCTCACCGCCGCTCACCGCCTTGATACCTGTTGCGGATTCGCCAGGCTGGATATTGATCACCCTATCGATCAGCAAGAAAGGCGGGCGATGCGGGATCGCTTTTTCAATATCTTCATATTCCATAATATCTGCTGGTGCGTTCATTTACTTGCCTCTTTTCTGCCCGCCAGCCGCAAACGGCGCAGGCTGGCCAACTCTTTCCAGTAATCTTTTGCCTTCTGAGCCGGAAAACCGCCATATACCCCGGCTTGTGCCAGCGATTTGGTAACCCCTGTCCTGGCCATCAATACCGTATCATCCGCGATATGGACATGATCTGCAATACCGGCCTGGGCCCCTATCAGGCAGCGCGCCCCGATCACGGCTGACCCGGCGATACCTGTTTGGCCAGCAATAATCGTATGATCCCCAATCTGGACATTATGGGCAATATGCACCTGATTATCGATTTTGACACCAGCCCCGATACGGGTTGCTTCCATGCCGCCACGGTCGATTGTGCAACCAGAGCCGATATGGCAATCCGGCCCTATTTCTACCCCGCCCAGATGCGGAACCGCCAGCGCGCCCTCTGCGGTCGGCTCAAACCCAAAACCGGCCCCGCCAATAATGCTGCCCGGCTTCAGCACGCACCCATCACCGAGCTGGCAAAATTGCAGCAGACAGCCCGCCCCGATATGGCAATCTGCCCCGATAATGGTGCCGGCCGCCAGCTGCACGCCTGCAGCCAGAATACTGCGCGGCCCCAGCTGCACCGCCGGGCCAATTACACAATTTGGGCCGATTTCTGCATCTGCAGCTATCTCAGCTGTGGGATCAATGACCGCCCCCGGTGCAACACCGGCTTGCGGGGCTGGTTGCGGGTAAAGCCGGGCCGCTGCGCGGGCAAAACCAGCCCTGGGATTCTCACAAGTCAGCACAGCTGCCGCCCCAGCCCTCTGATCAGCCAGCTGATCGGCCAGCTGATCAGCCAGAGTTTCTGTAGTTATCACCACATAGCCGCTGCGCCCGGCCAGATCATCCAGCCTGTCCGCATCGCGCAGCCAGACCAGCAGCCCGGGCCCAGCCTCCGCCAGCGGGGCGATGGCGCTGATCTCTATATCCGGCGCACCAGTGCGGATACCGGCTTTACTGACACTGGCCAGCTCAGCCAGACTGGCCGGCGATGCAAGGGCAGTGAAATGGGGATGCAGCTGTGCCATTATTTTTCTTCATTAATAACCAGACGGGCATTTTGAGTTTGTGCGTCCAGGCGTTTCAGCACTTCCTCGGTAATATTCAGCTCTTGCCTGAAAATCAGCACAACATTCCCGTTTTGCTGGGGGCCTGTATCCCTATTCAGAACCAGATCAAGCCGTCTTTCTGAGGCCAGACCAGTGATGATTTCGATAGCCCTGCCGCGCAGCCTGTCCT
>JADHLK010000069.1 GCA_016780695.1 Alphaproteobacteria bacterium
CGGCCTCGCTGCTTGCCTCACAAACACAGATTTTTGAAATCTTCTTGTTCCTGCGGCTGCTGGAGGGGGCGGGCTATATGATGGGGGTTACCAGCCTGCCAGCGATTATGGTGGCCGCCGCCGCCGCCCGCCATCAGACTTTGACCATGGCCATCTGGTCCTGTTTTGTGCCGGCCAGCCTGTCCCTCACCTTGCTTGGAACAGCTTTCGGAATTGATTTTCTCGGCTGGCGGGGTATTTGGGAGGCGACGGCCTTTTTATGTCTGGCCACCGCGCTGATCCTGTTTTTCTATTTCCGCAAATCAGCCCCGCCATCTGCCATCTCAACAGAACAGCGCGATGCCAGAGAGCCGGTGCGGCGGATTTTTGAAAAGCCTGAGATCATATTGATGGGGCTGCTATTTTTCTTTTATTCGATCCTGTTTCAGCCGTCGATTGCCTATCTCCCCTCGCTGTTTCTGCAGAATGGCGATTTTGGCCTGCGCGCCGGAACCGTGGCGACAGCCCTGTGCCTCAGCGTAAATGTGCTGGGCAATTTGACCGTTGTGCCACTTTTAAGGCGCGGTTTCAGCGTGCGCCAACTGCTGATTTTCAGCACCTCAATCAATATGATCTGCTGTGCATTGATTTTTGTAACCGCGCTGGAGGCAGAATGGCGCTTGCTGGCGGCGGTTGGATTTATCGGCCTGTCCGGCATCCTGCCCGGGGCGATTTGGGTGCGGGTGGGGGAAATGGCAGCCAATCGCCGTCAGGGCCAGCTTTTTTCCTCCTTTATTTTTCAAAGTGCAGGTTTGGGCCAGGTGTTCGGCCCTATTCTGTTCGCCTGGGCGGTTGATGTAACCGGCAAATGGGAAGGCAGTATTTTCTTGCTGCTGCTGGCCGGGGCTGCCAGTATTGTAGTTGCGCTCAGAATCCGGCCAGCCCGATAGCGGGCCTGAATAAAAGACAAGCGGGGAGAGGAAAAGATGCACGCTCTGAAAGTCATTGTAACAGGAGCCAGTTCAGGTATCGGTGCGGCCAGTGCGGCAGCCCTTGCAGCCAGCGGGGCTGAGCTGGTCCTGCTGGATTTGAACCAGCCGCCCGCAGACACCCCGCACCCGTTCATTCAGGTGGATATTGCAGACCCGGCTTCAATCCAGGCTGCGGCTGAGGCGCTGCGGGCCCACGGGCCGTTTCAGGGCCTGTGCAATATAGCCGGTATTCCGCCGCGCACCGATAATCAGAACGCCCTTTTGCAGATCAATACGCTGGGCAATATCGCGCTGGCTGAGGCGGTGCTGGACCAGCTGTCAGACGGGGCCAGTGTGGTGTCTCTTGCCTCACGGGCTGGCTCGCGCTGGCAGCAGAATCCAGAGCGGGTCACTGCTCTGCTGGAGTGTCGGCTGGGCGATGAACTGGCCCCGCTTCTGGCGCGTTTTCCCTGCACCGAAGGCGAAGCCTATGAATGGTCGAAAGAGGGGGTGATCGTCTGGTCCATGCGCCGTTCAATCGCACATATTCGCAAGCTGCGCTTCAATACGGTTAGCCCGGCCGCTGTCGCGACACCGATATTGGATCATTTCCTGCAAGCTTTTGCCGCCCGCTCCGGCCCGGCGGAAAAATATGTTGGCCGGTCTGCCAGACCAGAGGAGATAGGCGCGGCGGTTGCCTTTTTGGCCAGCCCGCAATCGAGCTGGATAAACGGTATCGATCTGTGCATGGATGGCGGTGTCTCAGCTGATTTGCAGCTGCGCACCTATGGCTGATCAGCTGGGCTGTCGGGCGGCTGCGAATGCTGCGCGGATAGTCTGCGCATCCCCTATCTGATTCATCAAGAGCAGGATCAGCCGAGCGTTGAGCGCGGCACTCTGCGCCTCATCCAGCCCCTCATGCAGGGCAATCAGATCATTATAGAGCTGATCCGGCTGTTCAGAAAAATTAAACTCGGTATTGAGGGCCATCACACCATCTCCGTCTGGCGGATGCCTGCTTTTTGCAGGGCCGCACGCAAAGCATCTGCATCTGCCTCTTGCCAGCGCGCTGCGATATGCTGATCCGGGCGGATCAGATAATGGCCATTGCCATAGCGGGCCGCAACAAAGCCGCCTGTATCCTGCCAGCCTCCCTCTCCTATCAGGAGAGGCTCCACCCCGGCCGGCAGCGCGCCCGGCCAGGCCTGTCCGAGCGAGAGCAATACAAACCGCCCGCCCAGCTGGTTCAACAGCCAGCCCTCGGCCCCCTGCGGTGAGGCAATCGGGGCATCAGCACAGGGGCTGCCCGGGACCATCGGGGTTGCCAGCCCGGACTGATCCGCACTATTGAGGGCGGAATCGGACAGGCTGCAGGGCACGGACAGGCGGCCCGGATTGACCAGACGGCGCGCAAACCCAAATCTCTCAGCCAAATCAAGCGTTGCATCACGGAACCAGGTTTCTGCCCCCGGCTCCGGTGACATGAAACGGGTGGACCAGCTGGAATTGCGGATATTCTCATCGGCCCCGTGAATACGCTCCTCATCATAGCTGGCCAGCAAATCCGGCCCAGCTTCCTGCTTGACGATAGCGGCCAGCTTCCAGCACAGATTATCAACATCATGCAGGCCGCCATTGCCACCACGCGCCCCGAAAGGTGAGACAATATGGGCTGAATCACCGGCGAAAATTACCCGGTCATGGACAAATTTTTCCAGCCGCCTGCATTGAAAACTATAGACAGACACCCAATCCAGCTTGAAAGGCCGTTCGCCGACAATTTTCTCAATTCGCGGGATCACTTTTTCCGGCTGGCGTTCTGCCTCCGCATCCGCATCCGGGCCCAGCTGCAGGTCAATCCGATAGATATTATCCGGCTGTTTATGCAACAGGGCAGACTGGCCGGGGTGAAAATCGGGATTGAACCAGAACCAGCGTTCAGACGGAAAATCAGCATCCATCACCACATCAGCTATCAAAAACCGTTCTTCAAAGACGGTGCCGCCAAATTCCAGCCCCAGCTGCTGGCGAATCAGCGAGCGTGCGCCATCACAGGCCAGCAAATACGCCGCCTTTAGCTGATAGCGGCCATCCTCGGTTTCCAGCTCAGCTGTTACCCCGGTCTCATCCTGGCTAAGCCCGACCAGCCGGTTCTTGAAACGCAAATCGATCAGCCCCGGGAAATCACGGCAACGCTCAATCAGATATTGTTCCATATAATATTGCTGCAAATTAATAAAAGCCGGGAATTTATGCCCCTCCTCAGGCAACAAATCAAATTGATAGATTTCGCGGGCGCGCCGGTAAATGCGGCCCAGCTTCCAGGTGACCCCCTTGGCCAGCATCCGGTCAGCTACGCCCAGACGGTCCAGAATCTCCAGCGATCTCTTTGCCCAGCAAATTGCCCGGCTACCGACCGAGACCACATTATTGTCATCCACCAAAACCGTTGCAACACCGCTCAAGGCCAGATCAACCGCAGCCGCCAGCCCGATAGGCCCGGCCCCGACTATCAGCACCGGTGCCTCTTTTGGCGTGCCACCGGATAATTCTGGCGGGGTCACATACTCTATCGGTGCATAATCATAAGGAGCCATAATACCGTCCTCCAGCCTTTTCAGCCCTGCAAATCCTGCCACATTTGTCTGTCGCGCTCAGCTGTCCAGATACGCGGCGTATCAATGCCGCGCGCCTCATCATAGGCTCTGGCCACATTAAAGGGCAAACAATGCTCATAGATAGCATAGTCAGAAAATTTCCTGTCACACACATCGCGCACCGCCGCGAACGCCTCTTTCAGAGAGCCTCCCTTTGCTGCAATGCTGGCGGCCGGCTGATAGGTGGAGTCCAGAAAATCGCGCGTATTGGCAATCGCCTCAGCCACCTTATCTGCTGTATCCAGCGCTGCCCCGCGCCCCGGGGCTATCGCTGCCGGGCGAAAGCCAGCCACCTGATCCAGCGTGGCGCCCCAATCGCTGAAATGCCCATCGCCGCAATAGCAGGCTGAGTGATATTCAACAATATCGCCAGTGAACAAAACCCCTTCATCCGGCACAAAGGCGACAATATCGCCTGCTGTATGGGCGCGGCCAATCTGCCGCAATTCTACCCGCCGACTGCCCAGATGCACGCTCATAGAGCCGGAAAAGCTCTGGGTTGGCCAGGTCAGACCAGGGATGCTCTCATGCCCTTCAAACAGGCGCGGGAAGCGGGCAAATTCGCTGTCCCAATCCTCTTGCCCGCGCTCATATATCATGGCCAGCGCCGTATCAGAGGCGATTACTTCAGAGGCGGCAAAGGCGGAGGCCCCCAGCACCCGCACCGCATGATAATGCGAGAGCACAACATGCTTTATCGGCTTTTCGGTTACGGTGCGAATCTGCTCTACCACCTTGTCGGCGAGGCGCGGGGTAGCCTGTGCATCAATCACCATCACTGAATCATCGCCGATAATCACCCCGCTATTGGGATCGCCTTCAGCGGTAAAGGCATACAGATCACGGCCAATCTCGGTAAAGCTGATTTGTTTTTCCGTCATGTCGCCCTGTGAGGCAAATTGCTTAGCCATGACCTTCCTCCACGCGGTTTTCTATCCGGCCAAATACAGACTGGCCCTTCTCATCATGCATTTCAATCCCGACCTGGTCACCAAATTGCAAAAACCCGGTTTTCGGGCTGCCATTCAAGATCGTTTCCACCATCCGAATTTCGGCAAGACAGCTATAGCCGCGCCCGCCCTCACTGACCGGTCGGCCGGGTCCACCATCGGCCCCCTTGTTGGAAATGGTTCCAGAGCCGATAATCGCCCCCGCCCCCAGACGGCGGGATTTCGCGGCATGGGCGATCAGCTCATACATAGAAAAGGTCATCTCATCGCCGGCATTGGCACGGCCCAGCGGCGCGCCGTTCACATCTGCTTGCATTACCAGATTGAGCTTGCCATCGCGCCAGGCAGAGCCCAGCTCATCCGGGGTAACCGCAACCGGCGAGAAGCTGGTTGCCGGTTTTGACTGGAAAAAGCCGAACCCCTTGCCCAGCTCAGCCGGAATCAGATTACGCAGCGAGACATCATTGACCAGCATTACCAGCTTAACATGACTGGCGGCCTGTTGCGGGCTGACACCCATCGGCACATCATCCGTGATCACCGCTATCTCAGCCTCCAGATCAATGCCCCAGCTGGTATCAGGCAGGCGAATCGCCCCGCGCGGCGGGATAAAATCATCACCTGCCCCCTGATAGATAAGCGGATCAGTCCAGAAACTGTCCGGCATTTCTGCCCCGCGCGCCTTGCGCACCAGCTCCACATGATTGACATAAGCCGACCCGTCTGCCCATTGATAGGCCCGTGGCAGCGGCACATGACAGGCGGCCTGATCAAAGGGCTGGCTTTCCACCTCACCTGCTTGCAAAGCGGCAAAGCGGGCGTTCAGTAAAGGTTCTGTCTCATCCCATTTATCAAGTGCAGCCTGTAGCGTCGGGGCAATATCCTCTGCCGGTGTCATGCGGGTCAGATCGCGGCTTACCACCACCAGCTGCCCGTCCCGGCTGCCATCCTGCAAACTTGCCAGTTTCATCTTTTTTCTTCCCTTCTGTCCGGCGGGCCTTAGCCCTTTATGCCCAGCCCATCCCAACAGGCGGCGTAATCGGGCTGCAAACTTTTATGGCTGGCCGCAAATTCGGTCACAATCTGCGGCAATCTGGTCTCAAACATAAAGGCCAGCGTATCGGTCAGCTTGACCGGCTGCAAGTCCGCATTGGATGCCTTGTCAAACGCATCCAGATCCGGCCCATGCGGCAACATCATCGTGTGCAGGCTGGTGCCGCCCGGCACAAACCCTTCTTCCTTGGCATCATATTGCCCGTAAATCAGCCCCATCAGCTCAGACATGATATTGCGGTGATACCAGGGCGGGCGGAAAGTGTTTTCCGCTACCATCCAACGCTCCGGGAAAATGACAAAATCCACATTCGCCGTGCCAGCTGTCTCGGACGGGGCGGTCAGCACGGTAAAAATAGACGGGTCCGGGTGGTCAAAAGCGATTGCCCCGACTGGCGAGAAATTCCGCAAATCATAGCAATAGGGCGCATAATTGCCATGCCAAGCCACCACATCGAGCGGGCTGTGGTCAATCTCGGTCACATGAAAGCCGCCGCACCATTTCCAGATGACCTGATGCGGGCTGTCCTGATCTTCAAAAGCGGCGACCGGGGTTTTGAAATCGCGCGGATTGGCCAGGCAATTCGCCCCTATTGGCCCGCGATCCGGCAGGGTAAAGGGCGCGCCGTAATTCTCGCAAATATAGCCACGGGCGAGATCACCGGTCAGCCGGAACTTCGCCTTCATACCGCGCGGCAGCACCGCTATCCAGCCCGGCGCAACCCGCATCACACCCATTTCTGTAAAAATATCCAGCTCGCCCAGCTGCGGCACAATCAACATCTCGGCATCCGCATTGACCAGCACCCGGTCAGTCATCGATTTGTTACAAGCATAAAGATGCGCGGCCATGCCAGTCTGGCCGGTTACATCCCCGGCCACCGTCCAGCTGCGAATCCCGTCCAGAAAATCGGTCGGCTCAGACGGCATTTCCAACGGGTTCCAGCGATATTGTCCCAAGGCCAGCCCAGCAGGCGGCTTGCCCGGGCCGGACAGCCAATAGGGCATATCCATCTGGCTGAAACGGGTGATATGGCTGACAGATGGGCGGCGGCGATAAAGCCAAGACCGCTCATTGGTCGCGCGGGGGGCGGTAAAGGGTGAGCCGCTTAATTGCTCTGCAAACAGGCCATAGGCGCATTTCTGCGGCGAAT
>JADHLK010000070.1 GCA_016780695.1 Alphaproteobacteria bacterium
CTGATCGCGGCCTCTATAAAAAGGCAGTTCAGGCGGCCTTGTCTGAACAGGATAATATTACCATGATTAAATCAGCGGCCGCTGAATTTATCGTGAAAAATGGCTCTGTTGCAGGTGTGATAACAGAAAATGGCGAACGCTATGAAGCTGCTTCGGTGGTGTTGACCAGCGGCACTTTTCTGGGCGGCCTGATTCATTTGGGACAGGAACGCTGGCCAGCCGGGCGTATGGGAGAGGCTCCGTCTAACGAGCTGGCCACTTTTTTGCGTGGTCTGGAGCTGCCTGTTGGGCGGCTGAAAACCGGCACGCCCGCGCGGCTGGACAAGCGCACCATAGATTGGGACAGCCTGCCCAAGCAGGAGGCGGATAACCCGCCGCAGCCCTTTTCCACTCTCACCCGCCGCATAGAGGTGCCACAAATCGCCTGTGCGATCACCCGCACCAATGCCCGCACCCATGCGATTATCGCAGAGTCGCTGCATCTCTCGGCTGTCTATTCCGGCCAGATTGAGGGGCAGGGGCCGCGCTATTGCCCGTCTATTGAGGATAAGGTGCACCGATTTGGCGATCGTGAATCGCACCAGATTTTCCTTGAGCCGGAAGGGCTGGAGGACCCGACCATCTATCCGAACGGTATTTCCACCAGCCTGCCAAAACCGGTTCAGGAGGCGCTGATCGCTTCTATCGAAGGGTTGGAGAAGGCAAAAATCCTGCAATATGGCTATGCGATTGAATATGACTTTATCGATCCGCGCAGCCTGAGCCGTACGCTGGAGCTGAAAAAGCTGCCCGGCCTGTTTCTGGCTGGCCAGATTAACGGCACAACCGGCTATGAGGAAGCGGCAGCCCAGGGTCTGATTGCCGGGGCCAATGCTGCACTGCGGGCAGCAGGCCAGGCATCCGGCTTTATTCTCGACCGGGCAGATGCCTATATTGGCGTGATGATTGATGATCTGATTACCCGCGGGGCCCCGGAACCCTATCGGATGTTCACTTCACGGGCGGAATATCGGCTATTATTGCGGGCTGACAATTCTGATCAGCGCCTGACCGACAAGGCAGCTGAAATCGGCCTTATCGGGCCAGCCCGCCGCCAGCATTGGCAACAGAAAAAGCAGGCTCTGGAACAGGGGCGTGCCCTTCTGAGAGCCAATCCGGTCGGCAGCAAACAGCTGCAGGCGGCCAATTTGCCCAGCCCGCGCGATGGCCAGCCCAAAACAGCGGCAGATATGCTGGCTCTGGAGGGGGTCACATTTGAGGCGTGCTTGAAAATCTGGCCGCAGCTGGCAAATATTGACAAGACCTGCCGCGCCCAGCTGGCCACGGATTGCCGTTATGCTGGCTATCTGCGCCGCCAGACAGCCGATATTGAAGCGATGCGCCGTGATGAGGCGCTGGAAATCCCGCCCGACCTGCCGCTGGATGAGATTGGCGGCCTGTCTGCTGAATCCCGCGATTTACTGGCCCGCCATCAGCCGGAAACCATCGCCCAGGCCAGCCGTATTCCGGGCTTGACCCCGGCCGCGGTGCTGGTTCTGCTGCGTTTTGTGCGGCGGCGCGGGCCGTTTCGCAAACAGGCGTGACAGCCGGGAACGCAGATGCCGAATAAACCAGCACAGGAACCAACACCCGCCCGGCCCCGAGATGACCAAGGGGACTGGGATCCGATAGCAGCGTTCAAGGCCCGGGCGGATTTTCGCCAATTCTGGGACTGGGCAGAAAAACAGGATGTTTCACGGGAAACAATCGGGCGGCTGGCCCGCTTTACTGCCCTGTTGCTGAAATGGCAGCAGCGGATCAATCTGATTTCCGGCAAGACAGCTGAGAGTGTTTGGGTGCGCCATATACTGGATTCGGCTCAGCTGGTCGTGCATCTGCCGCGCCCGCCCGGCCGTATTCTGGATTTGGGTAGCGGGGCGGGTCTGCCCGGGGTTATTTTGTCGATTATGACCGACCATGAGCTGCATCTGGCCGAGGCAGACAGCCGCAAAATCGCCTTTTTGCGGGTTGCCTTGCGTGAGACTGGCAGTCAGGCGGTGCTGCATGAGGGGCGGATAGAGGAGTTGCCGGATTTGCAACCCGATATAATCACCGCGCGCGCTTTTGCCCCTCTGGATCGCCTGCTTTCGATCAGCCGGACGCAGCATCACCGCGATCTGGTTTTCTGGTTGCATAAGGGGCGCGAGGTGAATTCCGAATTGACCGGCGCAGCGTCTTGGACAACACTGAAGGCAGAAGTTTTTGACTCGATCACTGCGTCAGATGGGCATATTCTGAAACTGTCCGGGCACGATAGGAAAAGCCGCTAAGTCAGGCAAGGAAAACAGCTAAATGGCTGAAAATTATACGAAAATTATCGCTATCACCAATCAAAAAGGTGGTGTGGGCAAGACCACTACCTCGGTTAATCTGGCGACTGCCCTGGCTGCGTGCGGGATGCGGGTTTTGCTGATTGATTTTGACCCGCAGGGTAATGCCAGCACCGGTCTGGGCGTTGAGGTTGCCGACCGGCAGGCCGATTCCTATCGTTTGTTGGCAGGCAGCACGGATGCCTGGGCTGCTGCGTGCGAGACATTGGTGCCGGGCTTGATGCTGATACCGGCCACGCTGGATTTATCGGCGGTAGAGGTAGAATTGAGTGATGCTGAGCAGCGCGAGTTCCGTTTGCAGCAGGCCTTGCAGCCGGTGCGGGCTGAGTATGATTATATCCTGATCGATTGCCCGCCATCGCTGGGCTTGCTGACGGTCAATGCGTTGGTCGCGGCTGATTCGGTTTTGGTGCCGCTGCAATGTGAGTTCTATGCGCTTGAAGGGTTGGCCCAGCTATTGCGCACAGTAGAGGCGGTGCGCGGGCGGCTCAATCCCGGCCTAGCGCTACAGGGCATCGTGCTGACCATGTATGATAGCCGAAACAACCTGTCTGATCAGGTGGTGGCAGATGTGCGCGCGCATTTCGGTGAACAGGTTTATCAAACCGTTATTCCGCGCAATGTGCGGGTTTCCGAAGCGCCGTCCTTTGGCCAGCCGGTTCTGGTTTATGATTTGAAATGTGCCGGGGCGCTGGCTTATGCGGCGCTGGCCGCCGAGCTGTTGCAACAGGAGAAAAAAGCGGCATGAGCAATAAAAAACAAGCAGCCCGCCCGGCAAAGGGGCTGGGGCGCGGCCTGTCCAGCCTGCTGGGGGATCCGGCTCTGGCTGCCAGCCTGTCACCGGACAGCCTGGCTGGCAATTCTGCCCAGCCGGGGGCAGCACGCTCCCCTGGCCTGACCCGCTTGCCGGTTGAAAAAATAGAGCCCGGCCCGTGGCAGCCGCGCCGCCGGTTTGACAGCGGCTCGTTGCAGGAATTGGGGGCTTCCCTGCAAAAACAGGGGCTGGTGCAGCCAGTTCTGGTGCGCGCGCATCCAGACGGATCAGATCGATATCAGCTGATCGCTGGCGAGCGGCGCTGGCGGGCGGCACAGCTGGCAAAACTGCACGAAATACCAGCGATTTTGCGAGAGCTAGGGGATCGAGAGGCTGCTGAGCTGGCGCTGGTAGAGAATATTCAACGCACCGATTTGACTGCCATAGAAGAGGCAGAGGCGTTTCAGCAGCTGATCGACCAGCATGGCTATACCCAGCAGGCTTTAGCGGATTTGATGGGAAAATCGCGCCCCCATATTGCCAATTTGCTGCGTTTGCTAAGCCTGCCGGAAAAGCTGCGCACCGATATTCTGGAAGGCCGCCTGACCAGCGGCCAGGTCCGTCCGCTTATTGGCCATCCGGAGGCTGAAAAACTGGCAGCCCATATCATCGCCAAAAAGCTCAGCGCCCGGCAGGCCGAAGCGCTGGCCAAAACCGGCCTCAACCCGAAGCCAGCCCGTCTGGGGGAAGAAAAATCCAGCGATATCAGACAGCTGGAAAAAGCAGCAGCAGAAAAGCTGGGGGTGAAGATGCAGCTGAGCTGGGATCAGAAAGCCGAGAAGGGCACGCTGAAAATAGCCGTTTCTTCGCTGGAACAGATGGATGGCATCCTGCAAAAGCTGGGCCTGTCCGGCTGATCTATATCTGTGTGATGGCCAGTGATGCCCGGCCAGTGATGACCGGCCAGTGATGACCAGTCTGTGATGCCGGCCTGCTGGTTCAGGCCCGTTTGCTTCAGTTTGGCCCGCCTCTAGCGTGGTTTGTTGCGCAAGCCAATACCCAGCAAGGTCTGGCCGAGCAGCGTGTAATCCGGCAGGCTGGCATCTGATTTCAGCTTTGCTTCCAGTTTTATCAGCCTGTCCAGGAGGCTGAACAGGCGCGGTTCCGGCCAGATTTGCAGCTGGCGTACAAAAGCCGGTTTTTGCTTGAAATGCAGCGGCGGGCGTATCTGGCGCAGCGCCTCGTCCTGGCTGGCTCCGGCTGTCATGGCTGATTTAGCCAGCAGCAAGGCCCGCACCCAGCCCTGAATTTGGCGCAGCAGCTGCACCGGCGAGACATCCTCAGCGCGTGCCTTGCCCAGCTGGCGTTCCATTTCCGGCAGGTTGCCCAGCATCAGGGCCTGCACCAGATTATCACCGGCCAATAAGGCGCTGTCTGCCAACGCCTCATCTACCATCTCTGCTGTCAGCTGCCCGCCCGGCCCGGCCAGCAGGACCAGCCGCTCCAGCTCAGCCCGGCTGGCACCGCGGTCACTGCCCAGTCGCAGCATAATCAGGTTCAAAATTTCATCATTTGTTGAAATACTATTTTCAAAAAATATCTGTTGTGCCAGCTGCCGCAGATCGCGCGCCTCATCGGGATAACAGCCGATAGAGGCAAAGGCTGGATGCTTGTCGGCAAATTGAACCAGAGCATGGCGGGTTGTGGTATCGCTGGCGGTGATCACCAGCCGGCTGCTGTCATGCAGATGCTCCGCCGCATTTTTAACCGCATCCGTCAGATCGCCCGCACTGCCATCAACCAGCACCAGCCGAAAATCACCGAAGGCCGGCAGGCTGTCCAGCTCATCTGCCAGCCTCGCCGGGTCCGCTTTCAGAGCCGCACCGTCCAGCTGAACGCTGCTGAACGGATCATCCAAATCCGGGGCAAACAGGCTGGCCGCCTGACGGGCGCGTTCTCTGGCTAACCCGCGGTCCGGTCCATGCAGCAAAAAGGCCCGCAATGACGCATCATTCCCGTTCAGGACGCGTTCAGTATCACGGGCTGCTATCTTCATCCGCCGCCGCCGCGGTTTCTGGCAAAATAGCTGGTCAGCCGCTGGGCAAGTCGCGTGCCCAGCAATTCAGCCAACCGCTCCTCGGCATGGCGGGCTGAGGTGGTCTGGGCATAGAAGCTGGAAACCGCCCCGGAGCTGGCCTCCGCGCTCAGGCTGCCGGAGGTCTCCAACATACCGGTTTCAAGGCTGAGCAGCTGATAGCTGAGCGACATATCGCTACTGGTCAGGGACGAGCTGGTTCCGCGCACGCTAAGGCTGTTGGTTTCTGAATAAGACAGCCGAAAGCTGAGTTGCCAAAGCGGGTCCGCCACCTCCGGCCCGCTGAGCTCTCGAAAGGCCCGGATAAACAGCTGTTCGGCCCGGTTTTTGGGCACATCAAAACCCACCTCGGCCAGCTGGCGTCTTTGCTGGTCACCCAAATTTTGTAGGGAAACGGCGCTGCATCCGGCCAGCAGCAGAACCAGCATTATTGACCCAGCCAAATATGCCCGCTTAGCCCACAACATTGATCAGCCTGTTCGGAACCAGAATAATGCGTTTCGCCGGGCGGCCGTCCAGATGGCGGATGACCTCCGGCAGGGCGAGAGCAGCCTGTTCAGCCTCTGCCTGAGCCGAATCCAGGGGTAAAGAGAGGCGCGCGCGCATCTTGCCATTGACCTGAACGGCCAGCTCAACCTCCTCATCCACCAGCAAGGCCGGATCAACTTCCGGCCAGTCCGCCTCGGCAACCAGCCCGGCCCCACCCGCTGCCTGCCATAATTCTTCGGCAATATGCGGCGCAATACAGGACAAGGCGATCGCCAAACGGCGCAAAACCTCGCATAGCAGCGCTGGATCGGGGTTTTCCGATGATTGATAATCCTGAATCGCATTGGTCCAGATATGCAGCTGGGCCACACAGCGATTAAAGGCAAACCGGTCAATATCCTTTGCAATCTGGTCAATAGAACGATGCGAGAGTTTCAACAAAGCTGAGTCTGCCTCCCCCGGCTCTTTGCTCAGCTGATCCCCGCCCTTGGCCAGGGCCCGGCCCTGTTCAGCCAGCCTAAAGATACGGCTGATAAAGCGATGGGCCCCCTCTACGCCTGATTCCGTCCATTCCAGATCCCGCTCCGGCGGCGAATCAGACATCATGAACAGCCGCGCCGTATCCGCACCATAGGTCTGGATAATTCCTTCCGGATCCACCACATTGCGCTTGGATTTGCTCATTTTCTCGACCCGGCCTGCGGTCACCGCCGCCCCGGTATCCGTCGCAACCCAGCCATCTGCGGTTTTGGCAACCTGTTCCGGGAACAGCCAGTTGCCGTCCCGGTCCTTAAAGGCCTGATGGCAAACCATCCCCTGCGTCATCAGACCGGCGAAGGGCTCTTCCAAATCCAGATAGCCAATCTCAGAAAGGGCGCGGGTGAAAAACCGCGAATAGAGCAGATGCAAAACCGCGTGTTCTACCCCGCCAATATATTGATCCACCGGCATCCAATATTCAGCTGTCTGCCGATCAAAAGCCTGTGTTGATTTGGCATCCGTATAGCGCAGGAAATACC
>JADHLK010000071.1 GCA_016780695.1 Alphaproteobacteria bacterium
ACACATAACAATGCATCAATTACAATGTGTTAGCACATGATGTGAGGGGGAAATGGTGCCGGCAGAGAGACTCGAACTCCCAACCGCCCGATTACAAATCGGGTGCTCTACCAATTGAGCCATGCCGGCACTGAAGCGGTTTATATAATAGGGGCGCGAATTTGGCAAGATGGCCCGATTTGCTTTTCGCTGGCTGCCAGACCATGCGCCCCAAACGATCTATTGAGACTATCTGTTGAGACTATCCATTTGTTCTTTTACCTCTGCGGAAATCTCCTCAATTCTTTGTCGCATCCAGATATGGGCGGGGTCGTTGCTGCTGCGTTCATGCCAAACCATGTAAATGGCCACCGGGTCAGTGTCAAAGGGAAGTCTGGCAGCATCAAGGCTGTTCAGCGTCGAGAGCTGCATTAACCCCATTTGTGTTGCAAGCAAATTTGTGCCTTTGATAAAAGGCGGAATCGCATTGAAATTCGATACTGAGACAACCGGCCTGGGGATTTTGGACTTATCGATTTCCTTGCTTGTCCAAATAGCCCAGGATGTGCGGCCATCCATAAAACGAACGCCTAAATGCTGGGCCTTATAATATTCTTCCAGAGTCTCGGGCGCTGACCTCATTGTGCCATCGAAAAAGCACATCATCTCGCCCTTCATGATCAATTTTTGGATGATGTCGGGCGCATCTGGTGGCAAGGGAGTCAAGGCCAAATGGCAACGCGAGTCACGCATCCAGAGAACGGTTGGCTGGCCGGAAGAAATAAATTGTAATTCCAGTGATATATTGTCTGCCATAGCCTCCCGCAGCAATTTTGGAAAAATCAGGTCACGCTGCATATCATTGGCTGCGATAACAAATTGCATCTGTTCCCTTTGCGGATCAAAGGCGCGTTGTTCGGTTAATCGCTGCAAGCTGTCCAGCGCAATAATAGCAGATTGTTTCAAGGAGAGAGCTGTCTGGGTTGGCATCAGCTGGTGCCCAGCCCGAACAAAGAGCGGGTCACCAATAATCTGCCTCAACCTTCGCAATATATAGCTGACAGATGGTTGCGAAATATCCATCTTTTCTGCCGTTTTTGATACGGATGACAGCTCCAGCAAGGTTAGGAATGTGCGCAGCGTGTGGCCATCCAAATCCATGAAATTGCGATCTTTTGCCATCTGGAATTCTGCCTGATCAAATGCCTGCCATAAGAGAGTCTAGTATTAATATTTTTTATAAAAATAATAAAGGTAAATTGATTGCTATTATAATGCAGCTGCTTTTACTAATAAGTGACGGGTCTTTTTTGGCCCTGTCGAGGGGAATAAAACTGTTCATCAGGTTAATGTGAACTGCCTCAATAAAATTGAAACCAGAGAGGAAGAACAGCTATGGAAAAGCAAAAAGAGGATTTCGTTATCGCCCCGCATATGAGGCTTCATGAATGGGTGGCGGTAGAAAAAGGCTATTTCGACGATGAAGGGCTGGTTTACAGGCTGGAAGATCAGCTGAAATCAGCAACGAATCATGTGCATGATCTGGGTGACAAGGTCGGCGCCTATCAGACTTTCGAGAAGGGCCGATCCAGTGATGTGAGCTGCGCTTGTCACTGGACGGTGAATGTGGCGGCTGCCTCAGGCCATGGCAAGCTGTATGGCAAACTTTATTCAGTATCGCCTTGCGGCATATTTGTGCCTGCTGATTCAAAAATCAAGAAACCAGAGGATTTGGCGAATGTGCCAATCTCAGTTGGGTATCAGTCTGGAAGCCATTATTCAACGATACAAGCATTGGAGCCGTTTTTGGCCCCTGAGGAGATCAAACTTTCCTTTTCCGACGGGCTGCTTTTCAGGCGAATGGAGCATATGATTGATGGCAATATACCTGCTGTCAGTCTGTTTAGCGGGCCCTATTATTTCATGGAGCAACTCGGCTTCAGAAAGATAGTGGATACGACTTTCATGATGGCCTCAATGGTTGCTGAAGATGCCAATGAAGAGGATGTAGAAAAATATTTTGCAGCCTTGCGGCGTGCCCAAGCTGATATCGATTTGCGTCCTGAGCTTTACACGCATTATTTTCGCGAGGAATTCCCGGAAAGATTCCGAGACCAGATTGATACAAGACTTTTCGGACCTGGCGAGCGGCTTGTTTTTGAGGAGTATTCAGAGGAAATCTTTAACAGCTCGCGGGAATGGATTGATGAGCGAGGCATTTTCGAAGAAGGGCTTGGCGAGAGAAGTTTTGCGCAGGCGGTCATCACCTGATCGCAAAACCTATTTAACAAGAACCGCGTCCGGTGGGCTGGGTGAGCAGCCTGTCGGGGCGGTTCTTTTCTGTTTATAAGTCTGGATTTAGCGGGGGCCAGCTGGCCAGGCGGTTACATCCGGCCCGGCAGGAACAGCGCAATCTCAGGAAAGACAACCAGCAATATCAGGCAGACAGCCATGGCAAACCAGAAAGGCAAAACGCCTCTAAAGATAGTGGCCATCGGCACACCTGCGGCAACCCCTTTCACAACAAAGACATTAACGCCAACGGGCGGGGTGATCAGCCCCATTTCGATCACGATAACGCAGATAACCCCAAACCATATCGGGTCAAATCCCAGCCCGGCAATGATAGGATAAACCACTGGCAGGGTAACAACCAGCATTGCCAAACCGTCAAAAAACATCCCCAGAATGATATATCCAATAAGGATCAAAAGCAGAGTGGCATAAGGCCCAAGCCCCAGGGCCTTCAGCTCCAGCGCCAGCGTTTCGGGAATATGTGTCAAAGCCAGAAACGGGCCGAAAACATGGGCACCAATGATGATGAGATACAGCATCGCGGTCATGGAAACTGTCTGCAGCAGGATGTCCGGCAGCTGCTTAAAGCGGACAGCCCGCGTGCCAAGAGCCAGCAGCGTTACCATCGAAGCGCCTACCCCGGCAGCCTCAACCGGGGTGAAGACACCAACATAAATTCCCCCGATAGAGGTCAGAATAACACCAATAAGGGGGAGGGCCCGCATGGAGGCAAGCAGCTTTTCAAGCATTGAAGTAGCCGGGCCAACCGGCCCCTCGGCAGGCCGAAAAAAGGTGACCAGCGAAATGGTCGCAATAAACAGCAGAGACAGCAAAATACCCGGCAGGATACCGGCAATGAACAGCTTGCCGATGCTTTCCTCAGTTAGAATGGCATAAAGCACAAAGCCGGTTGAGGGCGGAATCAAAATACCCAAGGTTCCCCCGGCAGCGACCGCACCAGTGGCCAGCCTGTCACCATAGCCAAAGCGCTTCATTTGCGGAAGGGCAACCTTGCCGATGGTAACAGCTGTCGCCACAGAGGACCCCGACACAGCAGCAAAAGTCGCACATCCCAAAACGGTGGCAGAGGCTAACCCGCCCCGTAATCTGCCTATCCAGGCATAGGCGGCTTCATATAATTTTTGCGAATAGCCGGCCGCACCAGCCATATTACCCATCAGCACAAACAGCGGAATGATCGAGAGGCTATAGGCGGTTATTGACGAATAGGTCTCTGAGGAGAGGGTGGCCACCGCAACGCGTTGCCCATCCATGACCCAGATACCCCCAAAACCAACCGCAAGAAGGGCCATACCCACCGGCATCCTGGCCACCAGAAAAAAGAACAGTGTTAAAATACCAAGAAAACCAATAAGGGTTTCACTCATAATCTTTGACCCCGGATAAAAACTGAACCACCAGCTGGGCTATGAGGACAAGGGCATATCCCCCCATCCCAACCGTGATCGCGCCATAGGCAATCCAGACGGGAATTTCGATCATGTTCGTCACATCCCCATATTCATGCGCATCCAGCGCTTTGTCCCAGGTTTTCTGAATCAGCAGAAAAAGAAAAAAGGCCCCCAGGCTGCGCGCCATCACATCGCCGAGATACCGCCCCCAAGCGCCAATCTTTCTGTCGAATATATCCACCCGGATATGGGCCCCGGAAAATGTGGCATAGGGCATCGCCATCATCACGACAAGCGACATCCCGATCTGCACCAGTTCGGCATCGCCAAGCACCGGATTATTCATCACATACCGGCGAAAAACCGTATAGCTTACCAGACACATAAGCAGGAAAAGCGCGATACCGCTGATCACAGCGAGCGCTTTCAAAAGGCGTCCGGAAATTTCCCGGGCGCCTTGTATTTTTGTTTCAAGATCCAAGGATCAGGGTCATTTCTTGAGCGCGTCAGCCCATTCCTGGGCCTTGATGCCTTCAGCCTCAAGTTCGGCTATCAAGGCAGAGGCCAACTTTGCAGATGCCTGATCAAATTCAGCTGCTCTGGCTGGTGAAAGCCGAATCACCTCACCACCATCAGCTTCCCACTTCTCCAGAGCCTTCACCCCAGAAGTTGACATGGTAATATGCCCCCCTTGTGACATGCCAGCCCCGGTCATAGCGGTAAGTTTGGCCTGTGTCTTATCATCAAGGCCAGCCCAGCTATCCTGGTTCATCACCAGCATAAACAATGAGTTGGAACCATCCATGCCGGTGGTTACATATTTAACCACTTCGCCAAGTTTGAAGCTGGACAGAACAGATGTATCAACCAGCACGCCATCTACCACGCCGGTATCCAGCGCCTGATAGACCTGAGTAATCGGCATCGAAACGGCGGTCGCACCCCAAGCCTCAATCACCCGGCCGGTATTTTTTGACGGCACCCGGATTTTCAGGCCCGCCAGATCAGACAGCTTTTCAATTTTCTTTTCAGCCATCAGCAGCTTGGCCGGCTCAGCTGACCAGAGCCCCAGCAGCTTGGTGCGGCGGAATTCATCACCGATCACATCGATGTTATTCCACATTTTTCTGGTGATATCCTCATTTCCGGGAACCACGCCGGGCAGCTCAACAAGAAGCGTTTTCTTGAACTGAGAAGCGGTATAGCCAGGCAGCGCATAGACAATATCTGCCACGCCATCCAAAACCCGGTCATATTGCTTGACCGGGCCCGCCCCCAGCTCCCCTGCCGGATAGACACGAATAGTGGTTTCCCCGCCAGTCGCTGCAGCGATCTTTTCAGCAAGCGGCAAAAACATCTCATTATGCAGATGATATTTGGTTGATGAAAAATGCGCCAGTTTCAGCTCATCTGCCAATGCTGTGCCAGCAATGACCAGGCTGGCCATGCCAATAATGATTGGTTTCAAAAATTTCATTTGTTTTCCCCCTGTTTTTCGTTCTTTGCGAAAATCGAAATTTCTCAATACTATTCAGGATGAAAAGCCTTTTGTCCACCTGATCTTGATAATTTCTCAGCCAAGCCCAGCAAGCCCAGAGAGGCAGCCAAGCCCAGCAAGCCCAGAGAGTCAGCCAGAAAGTCAGCCAGCAGAGCCAGCCAGCAGAGCCAGCCAGCAGAGTCAGCCAGCAGAGCCATCTGGGCAGGTGGCAAACAAGGCTATTCCGGCTGCAACGGACACATTCAGCGATTCAGCCTGTCCCGGCATTGCAATCGCCGCCAGATGATCACAAGCTTCTCTGGTCAACCGGCGCATGCCACTGCCCTCTGCCCCCAGCACCAGGCCCAGCCGTGCTGTGCCGGCCAGCGTGTCCAGGCGGGTTGTGCCGCCTGCTTCCAGCCCGGCCAGCAGCACCCCGGCTTCTTTCATCTGGTCCAGCGCCCGTGCCAGATTAACCACCCGCACTATCGGCACGCTTTCCAGTGCACCGGCAGCGGCTTTGGCCAACAGGCCACTTTCTTCCGGCGCATGGCGGGCCGTCATGACCAGCGCATCTGCCCGAAACGCGGCTGCCGAGCGCATAATCGCCCCGATATTGCGCGGGTCGGTGACCTGATCGAGAACCAGCAGCCGCAAATTTTCCGCCCCAAACAGCACCTCCGAGAGGTCCGGGCTGTCCAGCGGGGCGACTTCCAGCGCGATTTGCTGATGCACAGCCTTGCTGTCCGGCCCGGCCAGCCTGTCCAGCTGGCCAGCGTCAACCTTTTGCGGGGCGGGCAGGGCTGCTTGCCGCTCGCTCGGCAGAGAGCTCAGAAATTCAGCCAGTTGCGGCCTGTCCGCCCGGCCGATCACTATTCTTGTAATCTGCCGGTTTGGGTTAGCCAGCGCGGCGTTCACCGCGTGCCAGCCCCAAATGAAAAGCCGATTGCCAGCAGCTTTCAGCGGCGGGCCTGAGCTGTGCGGCCTGTCCTGCGGGCGGCGGGCCGGTTTTCTCAGAGCGGGTTTTTGGGGTCTGTTTTGCGGCATGAGGGGCTTTCTGTGTTTGATATTCGGGGATTGACATTCCGGCTGTTTTTTCTTAATTCGCACAAGCCGCATTGTTTGTGCAAGTTTCTCTGGCTGCATTGGATCGCTGGCCTGTCATTTTCGGACAGGGGCCAGACAGGCAAACAGACGCTGTAAAGAACAAGGGTGGGGTGGCCGAGTGGTTAAAGGCAGCAGACTGTAAATCTGCCCGCGTAGCGTACGCAGGTTCGAATCCTGCCCCCACCACCAAAAATTCAACCGGGCCTGACCGGATGCCAAATGGCAAATCCGGCAGCGCGCAACTGACTTGAGAGGCATTTATCATGTCGAAGGAAAAGTTTGATCGCTCGAAGCCGCATGTGAACATAGGCACGATTGGACATGTTGATCATGGCAAGACGACGTTGACAGCGGCGATTACGAAGGTGATGGCAGAGGCAGGCGGGGCTGAGTTTCAGGCCT
>JADHLK010000072.1 GCA_016780695.1 Alphaproteobacteria bacterium
TTCTCCGGCCGTGACTGGAACCTGGCAACAGCCATGGTGATGAATGGCGAGGCTGCCTTCCAGATCATGGGTGATTGGGCAAAGGGTGAATTCCTGGCTGCCGGCAAGCGCCCGGGGATTGATTTCCTGTGTGCCTCTACGCCGGGTGGCGGCTTCCTCTACAATGTGGACAGCTTTGCCATGTTCTCGGTTGACGGGTCAGACAAGAAGTCTGGTCAGGACCTTCTGGCTGAGCTGATCGTCGGCAAGAACTTCCAGAAAGTGTTCAACCTGAACAAAGGCTCTATTCCGGCCCGCGTTGATGTGGCCCTGGATGAGTTTGATGCCTGCGCCCACACATCTGCCCAGGATATGGCAGCTTCCAGCTCAGCTGGCTCACTGCTGCCGTCCTATGCCCATGGCATGGCCCTGCGCGGGGCCCAGGCCGGTGCTATCACCGATGTTGTGACAGCCCATTTCAACTCTGATATGTCTTCTTCAGAAGCCGTATCCATGCTGGCTTCTGCAGTTGCCAACAGCCTGTAATCAGGAAAAAAACTATCCCGCCTGCAGGGTCTCTTGCAGGCGGGAATTTGATTGAGACCATACCGGCCGGCAAGGGGGGAGAAGATTATGCTGGAGCGTCTGGAGCGCCAAATACCAAAATTTGTGCTTGCCCCATCCTTTGCGGCCATTCTTGTATTTGTTTATGGATTTATTGTTTGGACGGGTTGGGTTTCGCTGACCAAATCCAAGCTGATGCCCCGTTATGAGATAGAGGGCATCACCCAGTATCAGCGCCTGTTTGCCTCTCCGCGCTGGGATACGGCTCTGGAAAACCTGTTTGTGTTTGGCGGGCTTTTTATTGTGCTCTCAATGCTGCTGGGCCTGTTGCTGGCGATCCTGCTGGATCAGAAAATCCGCACCGAAGGGGTGCTGCGCACGATTTATCTCTATCCGATGGCCCTGTCCTTGATTGTGACCGGCACCGCCTGGCGCTGGTTCTTGAATCCCGGCCTCGGCATAGAGGCAACCGTGCGCAAATGGGGATTTGAGGATTTTACCTTTGACTGGCTGGTCAATCCGGATATGGCCATCTACACCATTGTGATTGCGGCTGTCTGGCAGGCATCGGGCTTTGTCATGGCCCTGTTTCTGGCCGGCCTCAGATCGGTAGAGGATGAGATTATCCGCGCCGCCCAGGTGGACGGGATTCCGCTTTGGCGCATTTATGTATCGATTATCATCCCGTCCATGGCCCCGGTCTTCCTGTCTGCCTTTATTGTGCTGGCGCATTTGGCGATCAAGAGCTTTGATCTGGTTATCGCTCTGACCGGCGGCGGGCCCGGCTATGCCACGGATTTGCCGGCGACCTATATGTATTCGATGGCCTTTTCGCGCGGCAATATCGGCCAGGCGGCCAGCTCAGCGATGGTTATGATGGCGGTGATTTTTGCGATTGTTGTTCCCTACCTTTATTCAGAATTGCGGAGCCGGAATGATGCAAGGTGATCTGGCCAGCACGGCGTCAACCCAGATAACGCGCCTCGCTCTGCGCTGGCTGCTCTATCTGCTTTTGGTGCTGTTTGCGCTCTATTATCTAGCGCCGTTATTCGTGATGGTGACCACCTCGCTGAAAAGCCTTGAGGAGATCAAGACCGGCTCGCTGGTTTCCCTGCCAAGAGAGGTAACCTTTGATGCCTGGGGCACGGCCTGGTCAGCGGCCTGTTCCGGAATCAAATGCGAGGGGCTGAAACCCTATTTCTGGAATTCCATTGTGATGGCGGTTCCGGCGGTGCTTATTTCCACCTTTCTGGGCGCGATCAATGGCTATGTCATTGCCCAATGGCGGTTCCGCGGGGCAAATTTGATTTTCTCGCTGATGCTGTTCGGCTGTTTTATTCCGTTTCAGGTGGTGTTGCTGCCGATGGCGCGGCTGCTGGGGCTGATGGGTCTGGCCGGTTCCATTCCGGGGCTGATATTTGTTCATGTTGTTTACGGGCTGGGTTTCACAACCCTGTTTTTCCGCAATTACTATGTATCGATTTCGCCAGAGCTGATACGCGCAGCCAAGATTGACGGGGCCGGATTCTTCCGCATTTTCTGGTCGGTTTTCCTGCCCTTGTCTGTTCCGATTATTGTGGTGACAATTATTTGGCAATTCACCCAGATCTGGAATGATTTTCTGTTTGGCGTTTCCTTTTCCCAGGCCGGAACCCAGCCGATAACAGTCGCGCTGAACAATATCGTGAATTCAACCACCGGTGTGAAGGAATATAATGTGGATATGGCAGCCGCGATTATCGCCGCGCTGCCCACCTTGATCGTCTATGTCGTCGCCGGCAAATATTTTATCCGCGGGCTCACCGCTGGCTCAGTGAAAGGGTAGGGAAACATGACACCAATTCTGCAGATACAGGCGCTGAACAAGAATTTTGGCACGCTCCAAATTCTGAAAAATGTGAATGTCGAGATTGAGTCCGGTGATTTTCTGGTGCTTGTTGGCCCGTCCGGCTGCGGCAAATCCACCCTTTTGAACTGTATCGCCGGCCTGGAGCCGGTCACCAGCGGCCAGGTCGCCATTGATGGGCGCAATATGAATGAGATCAGCCCGAAAGACCGGGATATAGCGATGGTTTTCCAATCCTATGCCCTCTACCCCACCATGTCCGTGGCCAAGAACATTACCTTCGGGATGAGAGTGCGCGGCATTGACAAGCAGACGCAGCAGGAAAAGCTGGCTGAGGTATCCCGCCAGCTGCAGATTGAGCCCTTGCTGAACCGGCGCCCGGCCCAGCTGTCTGGCGGCCAGCGCCAAAGGGTGGCAATGGGGCGGGCTCTGGTGCGCGATCCCAAGCTGTTCCTGTTTGACGAGCCGCTCTCTAATCTGGATGCCAAGCTGCGCGTTGAAATGCGCAATGAGATCAAAAAGCTGCATCACAATCTGAACGCCACGATGGTCTATGTCACCCATGATCAGATTGAGGCGATGACGCTGGCAACCAAAATTGTGGTGCTGAAGGACGGTCTGGTTCAGCAAATCGGCACACCTGCTGAGATTTACCTGCGCCCGGCCAATTTGTTTGTTGCTGATTTTATGGGTTCCCCGGCGATGAATCTGGTCACCGCCCAGACCCGCAAAAATGGCCGCGGCACTGAGCTGGTGATCGAACGCCCCGCTGGCGAGCCGCTGCGCCTGCTGGATAAAAAAGCCAGGAATCTGCCGGACCGGGTGGTGCTGGGCATCCGGCCTGAGGATATTACCGAGGCCGCCTTCGGCAGTGGCAAGAATGTGCATATAACCGCCTGCGATGTAGATGTGGTGGAACCTGCCGGGGCAGATACTTTTGTGCTGCTCAGCCTGTCGGGCAAGGAAGTCACCGCCCGCCTGAAAGCGGAAACCAGGGCGGCCGCGGGCGAATCAATGGATTTCGCCTTCAATATGGAAAAAGCCTCTTATTTTGATGTGGAGTCCGGCGAGCGGATTAACTGACAGGCCCGCCCAGCCGCTGCCGGTTTTTGGCAAGAGCGGTAAAGGAAAAGGCAGGCTCACCAGCCTGCCTTTCGCTATTTTGGTCTGTCTGTTGAACAGGTTAGTTCGGGATTTTGCCCTCTACCCCGGCAACATAATAATTCATCGCCCACAGGCCGCCATCATCCATGACCTGCCCGGCTTTCAGAACCTCATTGCCTTCATTGTCCTGCATCGGGCCCTCAAAGATATTCAGGCTGCCATTTGCGATGCCGTCACGCGCCGCCGCAGCCTTGGCCGCGACATCAGCCGGCATATTCTTGAACTCGGTCAGCACCAGGAAATCATCGCCGATACCCTTCCAGGTATTGCCAGCCCAATGGTCCGGGCCGTCGCCGGTTGTCCAGCTGCCATCCAGAACCTTTTGCACCTGGTCAATATAGTAAGGTCCCCAATTATTGACTGAGGAGAAGAGCTGTGCATTCGGTGCAAATTCATGCATATCAGAGGATTGGCCAAAGCCCTTCACACCCGCCTTTTCAGCTGTCTGCAGCATGGCCGGGCTGTCTGTATGCTGGGCCAGAACATCGGCCCCTTCGGCAATCAGCACCTTGGCCGCGTCTGCTTCCTTGACCGGGTCATACCAGCTATTCACCCAAACCACCTTGATAGAGGCATCCGGATTCACCGAACGCAGGCCGCGGGCAAAGGAATTGATCCCCTGAATAACCTCAGGGATTGGGAAGGCTCCCAGATAGCCGATCTGGTTGGATTTGGTTGTCAGCCCGGCAACCACACCCTGCACATAGCGGCCTTCATAAAAGCGGATATTGCCGGTCGCCATATTGGCCGACCGCTTATAGCCGGTGATATGGTCAAAATACACATCCGGATATTCGCCTGCCACCTGCAAGGTCGGATCCATATAGCCGAAAGAGGTGGTGAATATGATCTTGTTACCCTGGGCAACCAGATCGCGAATAACCCGCGCCGCATCCGGCCCTTCGGGCACATTCTCAACATAAGAGGTCTCAATCTTGTCACCGAAATGATCCTGTAGCTGCTGGCGGCCCACCTCATGGGCATAGGTCCAGCCATGATCGCCCGGATTGGTCAGATAGACAAAGCCGACTTTCAGCGCGCCGCTGTCAGCTGTCTCCTTCTCTTGGGGCGGCTGGCCGATCATATAGAATACGGCTGCCGCAATAAGCACCACTAGCGCGGCGATAATAAGTTTTGCATTTCCCATCTTCAGGGTTCTCCTTTCCTTTGGTTAACTCAGCTGCAATCCCCTAGCGGGTTGCATGAAAACTCTTTCCCAGATGCGCGGGCGCACCGAACTGGATACGGCCGCGGCTCGATATGGCTACCAAGACTATGATAGTGGCAATATATGGCATCATTGACAAGAATTGTGACGGGATTGTCCAGCCTTTTGCCTGTCCGGCCAGCTGCATAATGGTTACCCCGCCAAACAAGACCGCCCCGATAACCACCCGCCAGGGCCGCCAGGACGCAAACACCACCAGCGCCAGCGCAATCCAGCCGCGCCCGGCGGTCATCTGTTCGGCCCAATGCGGGGTCAGCACCAGCGGCAGATAGGCCCCGGCCAGACCGGCCATGAAACCGCCAAACAGAACCGCCCCCAGCCGCACCCACAAAACCGGATAGCCCAGCGCATGGGCGCTGTCATGATTGATGCCCACAGACCGCAGGATGAGCCCGCCCCTTGTCCGCATCAAGAACCAGCTGGTCAGCACGACAATCAGCACCGACAGATAGGCCAGCAAATCCAGCTGGAACAGCACCCCGACCAGAGGCAGTTCCGACAAGCCAGGGATCACCAAAGCTGGCAGCCCGTCAATCGCCTTACCCACCAGCGGGGCCCCTATAAGGCCCGACAGGCCGGTTCCAAAAATCGTCAGCGCCAGACCAGTTGCCACCTGATTGGTTGCCAGCCCCAGCACAAAAAAGCCAAAAATACCGGCAACCAGCATCCCGGAAAGCCCGCCGCCCAAGATGCCAAGATAAACATTGCCAGATAGGCTGGCTGCCCCGAAAGCAGCCACCGCCCCCATCAACATCATCCCCTCAACCCCCAGATTGAGAACCCCACTTCGTTCAGCGACCAGCTCTCCGGTCGCCGCCAAAATCAGCGGCACAGAGGTCAGCAAAATGGTCAAAAGCAATTCTTCATACATTGATGTCTGCCTCCTTGTCATTGCCGGACAAAGCGGCCTCCGCCTGACCCGGGCCAACCCAGATCAGCTGATAGCGGGTCAGCGTTTCCCCGGCCAGCAGCATAAACAGCAAAATGCCTTTGAAAATACCCGTCACCACTTTCGGGATTTTCAGCGAAATCTGCGCCGCATCGCCGCCCAGCTCAGCCAGCGCGACCACCAGCCCGGCAACAATCACCGCCAGCGGGTTGAGGCGCGCCAGAAACGCCACAATGATCGCGGTGAAGCCATAGCCAAACGACACATTTGGCTGTAACTGGCCAATATTGGCAGAGACTTCAATCATGCCGGCCAGCCCGGACAGGGCCCCGGAAATCAAAAACACGCCCAGCGTAACCCGCCCCGGGCTGAATCCGGCAAAGCGGCCTGCGCGCGGGGCATCGCCCATCAGCTTGACCTGAAAGCCGCCCAGCATCCGGGAGAGGAAAAACCAGCCAATCACCGCCACAATAAAGGCTATCAGAACACCCCAATGCAGCTGGCCCAGCCGCCCTATGCCGGGGATCAGTATCGGGTCAATCACCCCACCATCCGGGTAAGGTTTGGTCAGCGGAAAGCCAAAGGATTTTGGATCCCGCCAAGGCCCGCGCACCAGCCAGTCAATCAGCAAGGCTGCCACATAGGTCAGCATCAGCGAGACCAAAATCTCATTCGTTGAAAAGCGCACCTTCAACAGCGCCGGTATCGCCGCCCATAACGCCCCGGCCAGCATCGCGGCAATCGCCATAGCCCCCAGCAAGAACGGCGTCGTCGCCTCCGGAAAGGACAGCGCAACCCAGCCAGCCCCCAGCGCACCCAGAACCAGCTGCCCCTCAGCCCCAATATTCCAGATATTGGCGCGGTAGCAAAAAACCAGCCCGGTGCCGATTATGATCAAGGGGCAGGCCTTGACCAGCAAATTGCCCAGCTGGTCCGGGCGGCTCAGCGGGGCGATAAAAAACTCATATAAAGCGG
>JADHLK010000073.1 GCA_016780695.1 Alphaproteobacteria bacterium
GAACCAAGGATCGGACCGCCCGCGCCCCCGCCCATCAAAGCAGGAAGAAAGGACAACATCATTTCTTGAAATATAAGTCAAACTAAAAATTATCAATTATATTTCTTAAATTCAGATTTATTGCAATTTTATTGTGCTAAAACAGAAAAACCGGGAAATTTGATGAATCAGCCGCTCAAAAAAGCATATTTTCTGTCTTTTTGTCTGATTTTTTTGGTTTTTTTCGGGCTGAAAGCGGAGCCGGGCCGCGCGGCTCTTATTCGTGATTCCGAGCTGGAGGCCGGGCTTCTCCAGCTGGCGGGTCCGCTGGCCAGAGAGGCAGGTCTGTCGGCGCTCTCTATCCGCCTCATTCTGGACCCTTCCTATAACGCCTTTGTCATCGATCCGCGCCATATTTACCTGCATAGCGGCGTGATAGTGCAGGCGGAAACTGTAGAGGAATTGCAAGGGGTGCTGGCGCATGAAATCGGCCATCTGGCAGCCGGGCATATTCCGCGCCGCAGCGAGGCAGTGCGCGAGGCCAATCTGGCCACCATGCTGAGTGCGCTGACCGCGGCGGCGGCAGCAGCTAGCGGGGCCGGGGAAGCAGCCTTGGGCCTTATGCTGGGCGGCAGTGATCAAGCCAAGCGGCGCTATCTCGCGCGCTCACGCAATGATGAGGCGGTGGCTGATGAGATGGCCCTGCGGCTGCTGGACAGCCAGCAGATCAGTGCCGGCGGGCTGACCCGGCTGATGCGGCGCATGGCCGCCGAACGGGCTTTGCCGGAGGCGAGCAAAACCGCCTATTATCGCAGCCATCCCGGAGCCGCAGCCCGCTTGCGCCATTTTGAGGATCATCTGGCCGGCTCACCCTGGGCAGCACAGCCGAGTCCGGCTGGCAATCGCGCCCTTTTCCAGCGGCTCAAAGCCAAGCTGCAGGCCTGGACCGAGCCGCCTGATCTGGTATTGCAGCGGCTGGCCGGAGAGGCGGGACAGCTGGCCTTGTATCAACTGGCTATTTCCCATTTCCGGCGCGGCACACTGGCTGAGGCACGGCAGCTGGCAGACCAGCTGCAACAGCTCGCCCCACAGGACCCTTGGTTTGCTGAGCTGGCAGCAGATATCGCCTTTGCCGCAGGCGATTTGCCGCGCGCGGCCAGACAGTGCAAACAGGCGCTGGCCCTGTCTGGCGAGGCAGTTTTGGTGGCGCTGGGATGCGGGCGGATATTGATCGCCAGCGGGGACCGGGCCAGCTTGCAACAAGCGGCCATGATACTCAGCCGGGCAGCCGATAAAGACCCGCGGCTGGCTTTCTTGCGCCGCCAGCAGGCCATCGCCTTTGGCCGACTGGGGCGACTGGCCGAGGCGGATCTGATGCTGGCCGAAGAAGCGCTGCTACTGGGTGACCGACAACAGGCAGCACGCTTTGCCCAGCGGGTGCTGGACCGGCCTGATCTGGCCGCTGAGTGGGCCAGCCGTGCTGCAGATATCCAATTTCTGGCCGAACAGGGGGGGCAGCAGAAATGAGGGCTTGCCTGTTACGGCTGCTGCGGCTAGGGTCGCCGGAATAGCTGTATCGTCAGGCGGGTCATCTTGAAAAACCCCATAGCTGGGACGCAACAGATAAGAGGGCAGAAAATGTTATACAGGCTGCGCAAAAGACTTTCGGGCCAGGCCGGGTTGGCCGGGTTGGCCGGGTTGGCGGGCCTATTGCTGTCTCTGGCGGTGCTTCTGGCTGGCCCGGCGCGTGCTGATCTGGACCGCGCTGAAGAGACCCAAATCCTGCAGCTGATTGAAAAATTCATCGCGGAAAACCCGGAAAAGCTGCGTGATGCGCTGATCGGCCTGCAGCAAAGAGAAGAGGCGGCACGCCTGCAACGCGCCCTGTCTCTGGTGCGTCAGGATGCCGGTGATGGGGTGATGGGCAACCCGGACGGGGATATTATCATCTATGAATTTTCCGATTATAATTGCGGCTATTGCAAAAGGCTGTTTCAGACCTTGCGGCTGGTCTTGGCTGAAGATGGCAATATCGCGCTGAAGGTAAAGGAATATCCGATTCTGGCAGACTCCTCCGTGGTCGCCGCGCGGGCCGGGATCGCTGCCCAGATGCAGGGCAAATTTGCCGCCTTTCATACCGGCATGATGCAAGCGGTCGGGGGGATTTCAAAAAGCAGCGTTGAACAGGTGGCGCGCAAGGCTGGGCTGGATATGGCCCGCTTTGCCAGCGATATTGAAAACCCGCAACTTGACCTCGTCCTGCAGGGTAATCAAATGGCTGCGCGTGCCCTCGGGGTCAGCGGCACACCGGCTCTGGTCATCGGCGAGCAGCTGATACCCGGAGCGATCAGTGCTGATGAGTTGCGCGCGCGCATCAAGGCTGAGCGGGCGAAGCGTTAGCAGGCATCTGTCTGAAGGATGGTTTTGAAAAGGACAGCTTGGCCTTTTACTGCGAGTTGGGCTAAGGTCAAAAAAGGTGTAAAAAGGGGAGATGACAGGCCTCTCAAAGGTTGGTAAGACCATGGAAAAAGCCGGGTGCGTGGCTGTCTGGTCACCCCGCTTTCCGGCTGATAGTAATTTTTTATTTGGAGAAGTGAGCAAATGGCACCGTCCAAATCTTCACGCAAAACCCAGTCCAAAGAAGCGGCTCTGGTCGATGAGCTGGCTGAAATTCTGGATGCCCGCTCCTTGATGGAGCTGGAGCTGGAGACCGAGGAAGTCGCTATCCGATTGTCCCGCAATGCCACTGGACAGGCTGTTCTGGCAACCCCGGCAGCGACTCTGGCACCGACTCTGGCAGCAGCCCCGGCAGCGAACCCGGCAGCGACCCCGGCCCCTGCTGGTGAAAGCGCAGCCGCGGCGGCTGACAAAGGCGGGGCCGGCGGCTTTGACAGCCATCCCGGGGCCGTCAAATCGCCGATGGTCGGCACCGCCTTCAGCTCTCCAGAGCCCGGCGCAGCAGAATTCATTTCCGAAGGCAAGCCAGTTCGCAAGGGCCAGACCTTGCTGATCATTGAGGCGATGAAGGTGATGAACCCGATCACCGCCCCGCAGGATGGCACGGTGACCAAGATTCTTTTCTCCAATGCCCAGCCGGTTGAATTTGATCAAGTGCTGGTGGTTATCGAATAGCTATGTTCAAGAAAATCCTGATTGCCAACCGGGGAGATGTTGCCTTGCGCGTATTGCGGGCTTGCAAGGCGCTGGGTATCCCGACTGTCATTGTTCATTCTACTGCTGATGCCCAGTCGATGCCGGTCAAGCTGGCTGATGAATCGGTCTGTATCGGCGGGCCTGCCGCAGCAGACTCCTATCTGAATATTCCGGCCATCTTGACTGCGGCTACAATAACCGGCTGTGATGCGGTGCATCCGGGCGTTGGCTTTCTGGCGGAAAATGCCTACTTTGCCGAGATTATCGCCGCCCATGGCATGACCTTTATCGGCCCTTCTGCCCAGCATATTCAGAAGATGGGCGACAAGGTTGAGGCGAAAATCACCGCTGCTGAGGCGGGCCTGCCGCTGGTGCCCGGATCGCCCGGGGCTGTGCCGACGCTGGAAGAAGCAGCTGAGCTGGCCAAAGGGGTTGGCTTTCCGCTGCTGGTCAAGGCAGCCTCTGGCGGCGGCGGGCGTGGCATGAAGGTTGCCAAAACCGCGGATGATCTGGCCGAAGCCTATGCCTCCGCCCGGTCAGAAGCCAAGGCGGCTTTCGGCGATGATACGGTCTATCTGGAACGCTATCTGGATAATCCGCGCCATATTGAGGTTCAGGTGATCGCCGACAGCCATGGCAATGTCGTGCATCTGGGCGAGCGTGAATGCTCTGTCCAGCGCCGCCACCAGAAATTATTTGAAGAAGCCCCGTCACCGGCGTTGAGCCAGCAAGAACGCGCCGAGATTGGCCGCATAGCAGCTGAGGCGACAGCTAAAATGGGCTATCTGGGTGTCGGGACGATGGAATTTTTATGGCAGGATGGCCAGTTTTTCTTCATTGAGATGAATACCAGATTACAGGTTGAACATCCGATTACCGAGGCGATCACAGGCATTGATCTGGTGCGCGAGCAGATTCTGATAGCGGCAGGCGGCCAGCTGCCTTTCACACAAAAGGATATTGAGTTTGACGGGCACGCGATAGAATGCCGGATTAACGCTGAACACCCGGAAACCTTTATGCCCACGCCTGGCAAAGTGGCCTCTTTCCATGCAGCTGGCGGGCCGGGGGTGCGGGTCGATACGGTGCTTTATACCGGCTATCAGATACCGCCCTTTTATGATTCCCTGATCGCCAAGCTGGTGGTGCATGGGGCGGATCGTGAACAGGCTCTGGCACGGCTGCGCGGCGCGCTGGATGAATTTGTGGTTGAGCCGATACCGACTACGCTGGCCCTGCATCGCCGCCTGCTGGATGCCCCGGCCATTCAGGATGGCAGCTATACCATCCGCTGGCTGGAAGAAACTTTTCTCAATCAGGACTAGACCTGCATGACCGGCCAATGGGTGCACGCGCCGGAAACCCTCTTGCAAGCCTACGCTATGGGGGTCTTTCCGATGGCCGAAAGCGCCACGGCTGAGGAGATACGATTCTACCAGCCAGAAGAGCGCGCCCTGCTGCCTCTCGACCCGCCGCATATTCCGCGCCGTTTGCGCCGCACTGTGCGCCAGCGTCAATATGCGCTGCGCTGGAACAGTGCCTTTGCCGCGGTGATTGATGGCTGTGCGGCCCCGGCTGCCGGGCGGCCAACCACCTGGATCAATGCCGAGATCAGGCGGCTTTACATCGCCCTGCACAAGATGGGATTTGCCCATTCGGTAGAGGTTTTTGATCAGGATCAGCTGGTTGGCGGGCTTTACGGGGTGGCACTGGGCGGCGCATTTTTCGGGGAATCGATGTTTTCGCTGCGCCCGGATGCGTCAAAAATTGCGCTGGTGCATTTGATCGCGCGGCTGCTGGATGGGGGGTTCCAGCTGCTGGATGCCCAGTTTGACAATGATCATCTGCGCCAATTTGGCCTGTTCACGCTGGCAAATGAGCGCTTTCAGGATCGCCTGCAAGCAGCCTTGCAAAAACAGGCTTTCCTGCGTCTGGATCAGTCAGAAGACGCGGTGCTGGCGGTATTGGAACAGGCGATCAAAGTCACATCATAGACCGCGTGCTCCATTGCTGAGATGGCCGGGCTGGAGGCAAACATCCAGCCGGAAAAAATCTGTTCGGCCTGCGCCTGCCCGGCATAACCCTTATCATAAATACGCAGGAAAGCGGCGTGTTCCGGCGGCTCTTCAGGTGGGCGATAGCGGCAATCATCGAGCCAGATTTCCAGCGTGCCAAGCCGCACTGGCTGGCCGACCCTCACCTCTACCGAGGCAATGCGGGCGGTGATCTTGTCCAGCGTCTGCATTTTGGCTTGTTCAGCTGGCAGCCAGCTCTCAGCACCAGCAGGCCCGCTTGCGGCCAGCAGCCCTGCATAAACTGCACAGACCATCAAACAGGTCACCGCCCGGCTGACTCTCATGACCCGCCCTGATCAGCCCCGGCAAAAACAACCTTGCCCAGCAGATCTGTCAGGCTGACCGGATCGCGGGTATCATAAATTACCGCCCCAGCGTCCAGATAGCTCTCTGCCCCGCCTGGAATAATCTCCAGATACTGGCCGCCCAGCAAAGAGGCAGCTGTGATGCGGGCAGAACTGTCATCGGGCAGACGCACGGCCGGATCTATCCGCATCAGCACGCGGGCCGAATAGGTTTGCCCATCCAGCTGCTGGCCGGTCACCTGACCAACCTTGATACCGGAAACACGCACATCATCGCCAACCTGCAAGCCCGCCGTGCTGCCGAATTCTGCCTCAATCAAATAGCCGTCAGAGGCGGTCAGGTCAGCAGCCTCATAAGCCAATATGATAAATAGCGCGGCCGCCAGTAGCACGACACCGCCCAGAATCGTCTCTATGGTGTTTCGGCGCATGGCTCGGTCTGGCCTCCTGTTCGGTTTTTCAGATCAGACTGGTTTCCAGGGTTCGTAATCACCTGTCGCAGCAGCCCGCTTGCCGCCTTTTAGCGGATGCCCCTTCGGACGATAGGCATGGTCCGTGCCGGTCAGGTTGGGCAGATGCGGCTTTTCCCAGCTATGGCGGGCATAGCCTTGTTCTGGCGGCGGGCTGGCCTCGGTATAATGCAACCAGCCATGCCAGTCAGCTGGCACCTTGGAGGCTTCCGGCTGGCCCTTATAAACAACAAAGCGGCGCGGCTTCTTGCCTGCGGCCGCCGAGCGGGCCTGATAATACCGATTGCCAAATTCATCCGCGCCCACCTTGCGGGCACGCCAGCGAATGGCAAGAGAGGACAGCAAACGCATTTTGTTCTACCTAATTTTTGTAACCACTCTGGCTATTTTTGTAACCGCTCTGGCTATTTTTGTAACCGCTCCGGCTGAGAGGCCGACACACCCCGCACCCGATCCTTTTATACGCCGGACAGACCGGCTTTATCAAGCGTCAGATGCGGCCAGATAACAGGCCGGGAAAAATTTTTTCACCCCTCCACCGGCCCGACCTGCTCCGGCTGTGAAGCAAGCCCTGATTCAAATCTGATTCCCCGCCACTGGAAAAAAAAGATCACTTTGAGAAAAAAATGAAGAAAACGCGATTTAGAATATTGACC
>JADHLK010000074.1 GCA_016780695.1 Alphaproteobacteria bacterium
ATGATCTCATCCGGCAGGGAAAGCTCCAGCGTCTCATTGCCACTGAAAAAGGCTCGGGCTGCCCCCTCCACGCCGACAAGGCGGGCAAAACCGTCAATAGTTGTTTCCTCTTCAAAGCTAGATTGCTCTTGCACCTCAAAGCTGTAGAGGCGGCCATCTGATTGCTCCCAGCTCTCAAAATGCGAGGCCAGCACAATATCCTCACCCTCGCTATATTCAAAGCGCAGCAAATATTCTTCCAGCGAAGTCCAGCCTGAACATTCCTTTGTCAGCTGAAAGGCGGTGCGCCCCTCTATCCCGGCGATCTTGGCATCCGGGTCAGCCCGTAACAGCCGCATCTCATAGCTAACCTGATGGCCGGCCAGCTGCGCCCTGGCTGGCTGGATACCAATAGCCAGACCGAAAGCCTGTCCCAGGACCGAGGCGGCAATGGCCGTCATATATAAAACCCGCTTCTGGCTGAAAAGAGAGATCATCTGAATAGGGAACATCTGGCCCGGCTCCTGTTTTGTGATGTGGCACAGGCTCTTGGCCCCGGTGTCCCATGCCAGCTGGTGAAAAACCCCTCCATTAGAATAAGCCATTTGGCGCTATCGGCAAGCCGCCTCTATGTTTTTCCTGCTGATTGGCCTAGAGTGCAGGGGTTATGACCGAAAAATCCCATCTTATCACCCATACAGATCAACTTATTGCCTGGATAGAAAGTATTAAGGGCTGTGATTTTATCGCTGTGGATACAGAGTTCATGCGCGAATCAACCTATTTTTCGCAGCTCTGTCTTATCCAGCTCTGCGCGGCTGATAAGGCCGTGGCCCTTGACCCGCTGGCAGAAACGCTGGAATTGGCCCCGCTCTGGCAGCTTCTTGATGATCAATCCCTGACCAAGGTTTTCCATGCCGGTCGCCAGGATTTGGAAATCTTCTATAATTTGGGTGGCCGCCTGCCAACCCCGCTTTATGATACGCAGATAGGCGCGATGGTCTGTGGGCTGGGTGATCAAGTCGGCTATGAGAAGCTGGTGCAGGATTTTCTCGGGCTGGAGCTGGATAAATCCTCGCGCTTTACTGATTGGTCCCAGCGCCCGTTGAGCGAGCGCCAGCTGCGTTATGCGCTGGATGATGTGATTTATCTGCACCAGATTTATCCGATGATGGAGGAAAGGCTGGTCGAGCAGGGCCGACAGGACTGGCCAGCTGAGGAAATGCACCAGCTGACCAACCCGGACCTCTATCGGCAAGACCCGCAGACAGCCTGGCAGCGGCTGAAAATCCGCAGTAACAAGCCAGCCATGCTGAATCGGCTGCAGGAATTAGCCAGCTGGCGCGAGACCGAGGCAATTCGCCGTAATATGCCGCGCGGGCGAATCCTGCGTGATGAAACCTTGCTGGATTTGGCTGGCAGTGCCCCGCAATCAACCGCAGAGCTGAAGAAAATCCGCGGCTTTCCGGGCGGTGCCAATGGCGCGTTTGCCGCCCCGGTTATAGAAGTTTTGCAAAAAGCGGATAATCGGCCAAAACATCAATGGCCGAAGGCAGATGCCAGACCAAGGCGGGAGAAACCGCCTGCCGCGGTGATGGATTTGCTGCGCGTCCTGTTAAAATATGTGACCGACAAGCATCAGGTGGCCCCGCGCCTTATCGCAACTGCTGAGGAGCTGGAATTGCTGGCCCTTTCGGATACCCCGGAGGTGCGCGCCCTGTCCGGCTGGCGACATGATCTGTTTGGCGTGCTGGCGCTCAAGGTGAAGCATGGCGAGCTGGCGCTGGCGGTCAGGCAGGGTCAGATAGAGCTTATTGAGCGCTCCCCGCCTACATCGTAAGGTTCAGATTGCCCCCATCCACCAGAATATTCTGCCCGACCAGAAAACCGGAATGGGCCGAACAAATATAAGCGCAGGCAAAGCCGAATTCATCAATCTCACCCAGCCGCCCGGTTGGGTTGCCGGATTCCAGACTCTTGCGAATCTCGGCGTTACTCTTGCCTTCCTGCTTGGCCCGCACATCAATCAACATCTCAATCCGGTCGGTATTATACTGGCCGGGCAGAAGATTGTTAATGGTCACATTGTGAATGGCAACCTGCCGCGACAGGCCCGCAACAAAGCCGGTCAGCCCGGCCCGCGCGCCGTTTGACAGGCCCAGCTGCGGGATAGGTGATTTGACCGCCCCGGAGGTGATATTGACAATCCGGCCAAACTTATTTTTGATCATCGGGTCGATCACCGCCTTGATCAGCTCAATCGCGGTCAGCATATTGGCATCAATCGCCTTGATCCAATCCTCGCGCTCCCAGTCGCGGAAATCGCCAGCCGGAGGCCCGCCCGCATTATTGACCAGAATATCAACTGTCCCGGCAGCCTCCAGCACGGCGGCGCGCCCCTCAGGCGTTGTAATATCACACGCAACCTCGGTAATTTCGACACCGGTCTTGCGGCGGAGAACATCAGCGGCCTCGGCCAGCCGATCAGCCCCTCTGGCACACATAACCAGATTTACCCCGGTGCGAGCCAACGCCTCTGCACAGCCAAAGCCCAACCCCTTTGATGAGGCACATACCAGCGCCTTGCGTCCTGTTAATCCAAAATCAAGCATGGCTTCTGCTCTCTCTCTTGCTAAAGGTTAAAGTCAAATTTTTCCTGTTGCTCAAACAACCCGCGCACCAGAGCAATGGTCACCGGCTTGCCCCTGGCCAGAGACCGGGCGTCAATCTCAGCCGCAAGCAGAGCAGCCGCCTGATGGCTGCGCGGCATCCTGCTGATGATATAGTCCAGCACAGATCCCGGAACAAGGCATTGGCGGGCAACAAAATGCTTGTCCAGCAATGCTTTGAGAAAGGCATCATCCGGCGCGGCTATTTCCTCTGCTGCAAAGCTGCGCAACCGTGACACCAGATCAGGCAGCTTCCATCCCATCCCGGCAACTGGCCTTTCAGACAGCAGCAGAAGCCCGCCCCCGGCAGCCGCGCTATCATTGATGAGATGCAGCACTTCTTCTTCATCCCAGGCTGGGCTATCTGCCAGATTATCCAGAATCAGGGGCACAGCAGACGGCGGCGGACGGCTGGCAGCGGGCAGGCTATCCAGCCAGACAGCCCCTGTCTGGCGGGCAAAAATTTGCCCCAGCAAGGTCTTGCCACTGGCAGGCTGGCCCCAGATATTCAAGCCGCGCCATGGGCCCGGCCAATCCGGCCAACGGGCCAGCCAAGCGCGGGCCTGTTTATTTGAAGGAGCCTGTATCCAGCCCAAATCTTTCGGGCCGGGCTGGGCAGGCATGGTCAGGGGAAGCTGTGCCATTTTGCCCGCCTTACAGTCTGACCAGCCGGTAGCCATTGCGGCGGCCGCGCAATTCCCAACCCTGCTGTTGCAGGGCAGCGCGCAGGGCAGAGAGCGAGCCTGCCAGCTTCAATTCCACCGTTCCTTGGGTCGCTGATAATTTCAGCGGCACCACTCGCAGGATTTCCGGCAGACCAGCCAAATCTGCCTGCAATCGATGCCATTGTGCCAGCCCGCGCAAATCCGCACTGACCACCAAACGCGCCGCCGCCCCCTGCAAAACCAAATTATTGCGCCGCCAGCGCTGTTCCAGATCATCTGTTATCCGCTGCTGAAACCGGCTGAACAGGGCGCTCATGTTCTGCTGGCCAGTTAGCACCACCTCCTCAGCAGCGAGCGGGGCCACCAGCTGGCCCTTCTCATCAAACAGCCGTGCCCGTATCAACAGGCGCGGCCGGGTCTGGCTGTAGTCAATTTCCGCCAGAGCCCAGACAAGTTGCCGCGCCCCGGCCAGCCTTGCGGCGGCTGCCAGCACCTGGCGATCTTCTGCATATACCAGCTTTTCCGATAATTGCCGCTCGGTCAGCAATCCTTCAGGCAGGCTGACAAAGGTCAAGAGCCCGTCATGGCGGCTGGTTTGCTCTGCCCAGCCTGCTATCCAGCTATTCGCCCGATCCCACAAACGCACCCCGGAGGGCTGGGCAAAAACTGGCAGCACTACCACCGGGGCGCTGGGCAATTCTGCAAATTCCAGCCCACCCGCCTGAAATAATGTGCGCATTCGCTGCGCATCAAAGCAAATATCCAGCTCTGCCATATAGCGCTTCGGCAGCGCATTTTCTGAGCGGATATGCACAAAATCAAGATAATCCTCTGCCTGTTCTTCAGCCAGCACCCGGTTGGCCGATTCCTGATTCAGCGCGATTCTCTGCACCACTCTGGCAAAAGCCTGATCCACCGCAGCTCGGGTCGCGATCTCACGGGCAGTGCGACCGGACTCTGCAAATTCATCAATCTGCACCTGCTCAGCCCCATAGACCGGCAGCACACATTTTGCCTGCGCCGACACCGAGAGCAGGGCTAAACAGATGGCAAGGAATGTGATATGAAAACGCATTATCCGGCGGCCTCTCCCGCCCGGCTGCAGACAGCCGACAAGAACTGAACAAAAGCTGCAAAGACTTATTCACAGCATCATAGCATCAATCCGGGATCAGACAATATGCAGGATAAACCCAAACAGCAAGACAGCCAGGCTGATAAACAGCAGGGCGGGCTGACCTATCAGGGGGCCGGGGTGAATATTGATGCAGGTGAGGCGCTGGTTGAACGTATCAAACCAGCGGCGGCCCGCACAGCCCGGCCTGGTTCCAGCCCGGATCTGGGCGGTTTTGGCGGGCTGTTTGATCTGCAAGCCGCAGGGCTGAAAGACCCGGTGCTGGTTGCCGCAACTGACGGGGTGGGCACCAAGCTGGAAATAGCCAGAGCTGCCGGCCTGTATCGCGGGCTGGGGATCGATCTGGTGGCCATGTGTGCGAATGATATTTTGGCTCAGGGCGCGATGCCGTTATTTTTTCTTGATTATTACGCAACTGGCCAGCTGGATATTGATCAGGCTGCTGAAATTGTCGCCGGTATCGCAGATGGCTGTGAGGCGGCGGGATGTGCGCTGATTGGCGGTGAAACAGCTGAGATGCCAGGTGTCTATCCAAAGGGCGGCTTTGATCTGGCCGGGTTTTGTGTTGGCGCGGCAGAACGGGGCCAGCTTTTGAGCCGCAACCTGCCGCAAGCCGGAGACCGGATACTTGCCCTGCCGTCCTTCGGTATTCATGCTAACGGGTTTTCGTTGGTGCGCCGAATTGTTGAGCGCAGCGCTCTAGATTGGCACGATCCGGCCCCGTTTGACCAGAGCCGCCAGCTGGCAGAGAGCCTGCTGACCCCGACCCGCATCTATAGCCGTGCGCTCGCAGCTGCTCTGGCTACTGGCGGGCTGCATGGGATGGCCCATATTACCGGTGGCGGGCTGATTGAAAACCCGCCGCGTGTGCATGGACAGGCGCTGGCCATGCGCCTTGATATGGCCGCCCGGCCGCTGCCGGAGCTGTTTTGCTGGCTGGAAAAGACCGGCGGGCTAGACAGGCAGGAACTGGCCCGCACATTTAATTGCGGTATCGGGGCCTTGCTGGTAGTCGGTGCTGATCAGGCCGAGGAGATGCTCGCCCGGCTGGCTGAGGCAGGCGAAGATGCGTTTGAGATTGGCCAGATGGAGCCACGCAGCGGGGCAGCGGTGATTTTGGATAACTGGTTTCAGGACTGAGCTATGGCCAGGCCGTTGAAAATCGCGTTCCTGATATCCGGGCGCGGCAGCAATATGGACAAGCTGCTGGATTTATGTGCCGCCCGGCCAGATCAGCTGGAAGCTGTTTTAGTAGCGGCAGACCGGCCGGCCGCGGGGCTAGCGCGGGCAGCAGCGCGCAACATAGCGACCAGAATTCTGACTCCGGCTGATTTTGGTGGCCGCCGCCCGGGCCAGGAACAGGCCCTGCTGGAGGCTATCAAAGCGGCGCGGGCTGACTGGGTTTTTCTGGCTGGCTACATGGCCATTCTGTCAGCAGAGTTGCTGGACCAGCTGGCTGGCCGGGTGATCAATATCCACCCGTCTCTCTTGCCGCATTTCAAAGGTCTGGATACACATCAGCGCGCGCTCGCCGCCGGTCATCGCCAACATGGGCTGTCCGTGCATATGGTAACAGCGGGTATGGATGAAGGGCCGATTATTTTGCAAGCGGCGGTTCCGGTTGATGATGCGGATACGCCGGACCGCCTCGCCTCCCGTGTGCTGGCAGCCGAGCATCTGTGCTATCCGGCGGTTCTGGCAGCGCTGGCTGACAGGCATCTCAGCCTTGATCAAGGGGTGGTCTGGCATCCCGCAGCCCAGCTGCCAGACCCGGCTGCGGCCGGCTTGCTATGGCTCTCAAAGGGGCCGCGTGCGGCAGAAGATCACGGTTGATTTCAAACCAGCTAACAGGCATATATTAAGGGTATTTGGATAGGGGCTGAGGCTCGGTGGCAACCGGCCAGTCCGGCTTTCCGCGGGGGAACAAATAGATGGATACCAAAAATCTCGACAAACAGGCACAAACGCATCTGGCCTTTTATCAGAACAGCATCAATTTTGCGAAATACTGCATCATCGCAATCGTGCTGGTGCTGGTTTTGATGGCCATTTTTCTGCTCTAGAAAGGGGCTGGAAACAGGCAAATAAAAAGGGCGCCTGCCGCTATGGCAAGCGCCCTTTTTCTTTGCCT
>JADHLK010000075.1 GCA_016780695.1 Alphaproteobacteria bacterium
GGAAATCAAATTGATCAGGGCAGACGGGATAAAAAACGGGCTGACCCGGCGCGGGCCGCGCTCATTCAGCAATTCTGCTGTCTCCACAATCGATTGCAGACCGCCAATGCCAGAGCCGATCATTACGCCGGTTCTGTCCTGCTGGGCAATCTCGGTCGGCTGCCAGCCGGAATCGGCGACCGCTTCAAATGCTGCGACCATGCCCAGCTGAATAAACCGATCCAGCTTGCGCTGTTCCTTTGGCTCAATGAAACTGTCCATATCCAGCCCGCCGGGCTGATCCGGGCCGGGCACCTGTCCGGCAATCTGGCAGGCAATATCATCTATCTGGAAATTTTCGATACGGGCCAGCCCGCTGGCCCCGGCAATGATCTGCTGCCAATTATGGTCAACGCCCACGCCCAGCGGCGTTACCATTCCCAAGCCTGTAACTACGACCCGACGCATATCTCATCCCCTGCTTTGCAAACAATAATGGCCCTGAACGACCGCCGGAGCAAGCCCGCAGCCGTTCAAAGCCACTTGGATGTCCGCCTGAAAGGGCTCAGGCAGCGCTTTCAAGAAAATCAACCGCATCCTTGACTGTCTGGATTTTTTCCGCAGCATCATCAGGAATTTCACAGCCGAATTCTTCTTCAAACGCCATAACCAGCTCAACCGTATCAAGGCTGTCTGCGCCCAAATCATCAATAAAAGACGCGCCATCAACAACCTTGTCTGCATCAACACCCAGATGCTCAACAACAATTTCCTTAACGCGTTCTGCTACATCGCTCATTTTGAGTCCCCTTCGCTCTCGGGCAGTGACAGGCTTTTTGCAAATGAAAGCCCTATAAAAAAATGTTGCAGCGTCCTATCACAAATTTTCTGGTCTGACCAGACTTGCAATGACAGCTGCGGAAAAATTATTGCAACAGCCAGAATTAGCTTATCACAGCATTGCCATCCCGCCATTGACATGCAGGTTGGCCCCGGTGATGTAAGCCGCCTCCTCACTGGCCAGAAACGCCACCGCCGCCGCCACCTCTTGCGGGGTGCCCAGCCGCCCGGTCGGCACCTGCCCCAGCAACGCCTCTTTTTGGCTATCCGGCAAGACATCGGTCATCGCGGTTTCAATAAAGCCGGGCGAGACCAGATTGACCGTCATCCCGCGGCTGGCCACCTCAGCTGCCAGCGCCTTGCTGAACCCGGCCATCCCAGCCTTGGCAGCGGCATAATTGGCCTGTCCGGGATTGCCGGTTGCCCCTACGATAGAGGAGATCGAAATAATCCGCCCCCAGCGCGCCTTCATCATTGGACGCAGAGCCGCCCGGCTGAGCAGCATCACCGCCCGCAAATTAACCTCCATCACCGCATCCCATTCCTCATCCTTCATCCGCAAGAGCAGATTATCACGGGTGATGCCGGCATTATTGACCAGAATATCTATCGGCGCGCCAGCTGCCTCACCGGCAGCTGTGATCAGCCCGGCCGCGGCTTCGGTATCATCCAGACGCGCTGCTGCCACCGCCACCCGCTCGCCAAGCTCTGCGGCCAATTCTGACAGGCGTTCGGCGCGGGTGCCATGCAGCACGACAAAGGCCCCTTGCTGGTGCAAGCTGCGGGCAATCTCGGCCCCGATGCCCCCGGTTGCGCCAGTTACCAAGGCTGTTTTTCCATCCAGCTGAAACATATCAGCCCCCTTTTTTTGGTTAAGGTTTGGTTTTCAAGGCAAATCTACTGGGCCGCGCTCACCACAGCCCTTCTATATCTGCCAGCCTTTCGATATTGGCAATTTCTACACCTTCCAGCGTGCGCTTGACCAGCCCGGACAAGACCTTGCCAGTGCCCAGCTCAATAAAGCGGCCTGCCCCATCCTGCTGCATCGCAGCCAGCGTCTCGCGCCAGCGCACCCGGCCGGTCACCTGCTCTACCAGATTATCGCGCAGCCGGGCAGCCTCTGTTTCCGGGGCTGCGGTAACATTGCAATAGACTGGCAGCTGGGCGGTTTGCAAATCCGTGTCGGCCAGGGCTTCGGCCATCACAGCTGCCGCCGGGGCCATTAGATCACAATGGAATGGTGCGCTGACCGGCAACTGCATTACCCGCCGCAACCCGCCATCGCGGGCGGCCTGCATCGCCGCCTCTATTGCTGCCAGCTCACCGCTGATAACAATCTGGCCTGGGGCGTTGTCATTGGCTATTTGCACCAGCCCAGCCGCACTGCCCGCGGCCACAAACTCAGCTGCCTGTTCCATATCTGCCCCCAGCAGGGCGGCCATCGCACCGCTGCCAACTGGCACCGCGGCCTGCATCGAATCTCCGCGCAGCCGCAACAGCCGAGCCTCGGCAGGGATATTCAGCGTGCCGACACTGGCCAGAGCCGCATATTCGCCCAGCGAATGGCCGGCCACCATTATGCCGAGCTGCGCCAGCGTCTGGCCAGTTGCCTCCTGCAGCGCCCGCACCACCGCCAGCGAGCTGGCAAACAAGGCCGGTTGGGCATTACGGGTCAGGCGCAGCTGCTCTTCCGGCCCTTCTGCCATCAGCTGGAAAAGGTTTTCGCCCAGCGCGTCATCCACCTCATCAAAAACGGCGCGGGCGGCAGCTGACTCAGCTGCCAATTCCACCCCCATACCCACTGTTTGAGAGCCCTGACCGGGAAAAATAAAGCCTGTATGGGCCATTTTGGACCTATCCTCTTCTTGCCTCGCTGCCTTGCTCTCGCTTGTATCGCATATCCAACCCCTGCCCTTCAATATTTTTCCTGTCGCCGCTGCTGCCAGCCCGGATCGGCCAGCTGCTGCGTTTCAGCCCTTGCCAAGCTACTGTCTTTCTGGCATAACGCGGCAACATTCGGCTCGGGCAAAAACTGTCCGGCCTTCATATCAGCTCCCTTGCCAGCGCGGATTGTCCGGCTGGCTGGTTCAGGCCAGAAGGCCCGAACAATTAGCCAAAAGGAGAGAAAAATGCGGCTATATGAGACCGTGCTGATCATCCGTCAGGATGTGTCTGCCACGCAGGCAGAAAACCTGACCAATGATATGGTTGGCATTATTGAAAATGGCGGCGGTTCTATCAAGAAACGCGAATATTGGGGCCTGCGCTCGCTGGCTTACCGTATCAAGAAAAACCGCAAAGGCCATTATATCCTGCTGAATTTGGAAGCAGATTCGGCAACTTTGAATGAATTTGAACGGCTGATGCGCCTGAATGATGATATTCTGCGCTTTTTGACTGTTGCCCTCGATGAGGTGGAAGAAGGTCCGTCTATTATGATGCAGGCCCGCCCGGAACGGGGCGAGCGCGGGGATCGGGGTGACCGGGGTGACCGGGGCGACCGGGGTGACCGGGGCGACCGCAGCGACCGGCGCAGCACCTCTGACCGGCGGCCTGCTGCTGAACCAGCTGCTGAGGCAGCGGCAGAAGCAGACAGTGCTGCAGACGCAAAAGCAGAAGAAAAAGAGGAGGCCTGATCATGGCACAGTTGGAAATCACCCGCGCTGCCGTGCGCCGTCCGCATGGCCGCCGTCGCAAATCCTGCCCGTTTTCCGGGCCGAACGCGCCGAAGATTGATTATAAGGATGTCAAGCTGCTGACCCGCTTCACCTCGGAACGCGGCAAGATTGTGCCCTCGCGCATCTCTGCTGTATCGGCCAAGAAACAGCGCGAATTATCGCGGGCGATCAAGCGGGCCCGCTATCTGGCCCTGATGCCTTACGCGATTGTGTAAGCAGGATAAGGAGACATAGATATGGAAATCATTCTTCTTGAACGGGTGGAAAAGCTCGGCCAGATGGGCGATGTGGTCACGGTAAAGCCGGGCTATGCGCGCAACTTCCTGCTGCCCCGCGGTAAGGCATTGCGGGCAAACAAGGCCAATCTGGAAAAATTTGAGGCTGAGCGGGCCGATCTGGAAACCCGCAATGCTGAACAGCGCTCGGCTGCTGAGGGGCAGGCCACGGATATGGAAAACTTGACCGTCTCGCTGGTGCGGGCTGCCTCGGAAATGGGCCAGCTGTTTGGGTCTGTTTCCGCCCGCGATATCGCCTCGGCGGTCGCTGAAAAGGGCTATGCCATTGATAAGCGGCAAGTGATCATGGACAAGGCGATCAAAACGCTGGGCCTGTTCGATGTGAAAGTCACCCTGCATGCTGAGGTCGCCATTCTGGTGACCGTCAATGTGGCTCGCTCTCTTGAGGAAGCTGAAACCCAGCTGAAGCTTGGCCACGCGATTGTCGCCTCCGATATGGAAGAAGAGGTCGCTGAGGAAGCCCCAGCTGAGGACGCCCCAGCTGTGGAGGCATCTGCTGAGGAAGCCGCCCCTGAGGAAGCATCTGCTGAGGAAGCCCCAGCTGAAGAAACAGCTGAAGAAACGGCTGACGCCCCAGATGAGGAAGAGGCAGCGGACAGCAAGGAGAGCTAGAGGCTGTTTTGACAATAGACCCAAATCTGAAAACCGGCGGTTCTGGCTGCCGGTTTTTTTTGACTTATCCCCAGAATTCACACAGTTCACAGCTTGTCATGTCCGGCAGTTTGACTATGCTGGCAATCATGGCCGAGAAAACACCCGACACCAATATTGCCCCCTTCCCTGCCAGCCGCCAGAGCGGGGCACAGGCGCGTGAACTGCCTAATAATCTGCAGGCCGAACAGAATTTTCTGGGGGCCTTGCTGCTCGACAATACCATATCAGACAAGTCTGATCTGCCGCTGATTGCTGAGCATTTCTATGACCCGCTGCACGCCCGCATTTTTGAGACGGCCCAGCGCATAATAGGCCGCGGCCAGCTGGCCAACCCGGTGACCTTGCGGGCATATTTTGCCGAAGATGAAGGGTTTGGAGAGGACGGGCCGGAGGGCTATCTCAATGATCTGGTTGACGGGGTGGTTTCGCTGTCTGAGGCGGGCGACTATGCCCTGACCATTTATGAGGCACATTTGCGCCGCGAGCTGATTCGCCTGACTGATCAGCTGTCCGGCAATGCCTATTTCCCGCCGCCGGAAATCTCAGTTGAAAAAATGATTGAGGAAGCCGAGCAGCACCTGTTCAATCTGGCAGAAAAAGGTCAGGCAGATAGCGGGCTGATGGCGTTTGACAAGGTGTTGGCAGAGACGATCAGACTGGCCGAGATAGCGGCCAATAATGATGGGCGCCTATCTGGCCTGCCGACCGGGCTGACCGATTTGAACCAGAAGTTGGGCGGGCTGCACCGGTCTGATCTGCTGATTCTGGCAGGCCGTCCGGGGATGGGAAAAACTGCGCTGGCAACCAATATCGCTTTTCATGTTGCCTCCACCACCCGCACTGGCGAAGAGGCGGCCCCGGTGGCGTTTTTCTCTCTTGAGATGGCTGCCGAGCAGCTGGGTACAAGGATTTTGGCTGAGCAGGCCGGTATCGATTCAGACCGCATCCGGCGTGGCCATTTCAAAGAGGATGAGCTGCCGCGCCTTATCCAGACCAGCGATGCTATCCAGCGCGCACCCTTTTTCATTGATGACAGCCCGGCCCTGTCGGTCAGCCAGCTGGCCAGCCGGGCGCGGCGGATGAAGCGGCAAACCGGCCTCGGGCTGGTGGTGGTTGACTATTTGCAGCTCTTGCAGGCGCAGCTAGGGGCGAAGCCGGAAAACCGGGTGCAGGAAATCTCCAATATCAGTCGCTCTCTGAAAGCCTTGGCCAAAGAGCTGGATGTGCCGGTTCTGGCTCTCTCGCAGCTCTCAAGGGCGGTGGAACAGCGCGATGACAAACGCCCCAATCTGGCAGATTTGCGCGAATCCGGTTCTATTGAACAGGATGCCGATGTGGTGATGTTTGTCTATCGAGAGGAATATTACCATTCCAAGAGCGAGCCAGAGCAGCGCGAAAATGAAAGCGCGGAAAAATTCCATGAGCGCGTGGAAGCCTGGCGCAAGCGGGCTGAGGATATTATCGGGCTGGCCGAGATCATCATTGCCAAGCAACGGCATGGGCCGGTCGGGGCCATCAAGGTCAGCTTTGACGGGGCCCGCACGCGCTTTGGCGATGCGGTGCTGCCGGACCAGCTGCCAGATGGCTGGCAGGACTAGAGCGCTGCCCGCAGGCTGGCAGCCAATCCAAAGAGCGGAGTAGCCATGGCCAATCCCGGACAATCTGTCATCACCATCTATCCAGACAGGCTAACCGATAATTGGCGCTGGCTGGACAGCCAGACAGCCAGCGATTGCCGCACCGCATCTGTGGTCAAGGCTGATGCCTATGGGCTTGGCCTGGCTGGTATTGCCCCGATTTTGCGAAAGGCTGGCTGCACCGATTTTTGTGTGGCCCAGCTGGCCGAGGGCATTGCCCTGCGCCAGCTGCTGCCCGATGTGTCAATTCAGGTTTTGGAAGGCTTGCTTCCGGGCACTGAGGCGGATTATGCCGCCCATCAGCTGACCGCCACCTTGAATAATGAGAGCCAGATTGCCCGTGCCAGCAGCCTGCAGGAAACCAGCCCGGCCCCGCCGCCCTGGCTGCATATTGATACAGGCATGGCGCGCCTGGGGCTGGCTGATTTGCCGACCTCCTTGCCAGATGGTCTGCAGCTGGCCGGGGTGATGAGCCATTTAGCCTGT
>JADHLK010000076.1 GCA_016780695.1 Alphaproteobacteria bacterium
GGCTGGCTATGCCTATGATAGCAGGTGCAAGAGGCAGAAAGACATTGTGATGACTGAAAGAATCCTGCTTGATTTCGTGCTGGGCGATTTCGTCCGCCATCCGCAAAAACCGGAATGGGGCATTGGCCAGATCCAGTCTGTGGACCGGGCGCGGGTCACTGTCACATTCGAACATGGCGGCAAGCAGCTGATCAATGCTGCCATCGTCCAGCTACAGCCTGTCGGTGAGAGGACAGAATAGGCCAGAATAGCCATATCAAATCAGATAAGCCTGTTGTTTCTGGAGCCAGCGGGCGGTAAGCTCTCGATAGTTTTTTTGGGTTTTTTTTGGGGATATAGCCCGCACAGATATTCGGGCTTGAAATTCTGGAGCATGGCATGGCAACTGGCCATCAAAATGAGCAAACCGACACCGCCTGGAAGCAGGCGGGCCGCCCTTCTGGCAAAAGGGGACGCAAGCCGAAAGGCGGGCCAAAGGGCCGTCAGGTATCGGCTGCCGCGCTGGCTGAGATAACCGCCCTGCTGGATGGCCAGAGCCTACAGCGCGATGAGCTGATAGAATATCTGCATCTGATACAAGACAGCCAGGGCTGCCTGTCTGCCGCCCATCTGGCTGCCCTTGCCCAGCTGATGCGCTTGCCGATGGCCGAGATTTGGGAAGTCGCCAGTTTCTATGACCATTTTGACCTTATCAAGGAGGGCCAGACCCCGCCGCCGCCGCGCACAATTCGGGTCTGCAACTCGCTTTCCTGTATGCTGGCCGGCTCAGAAAAATTGCTGGCAGAGCTGCAAGGACAGGCTGCGGCCGGGGTGCGTTATATTGCAGCCCCCTGTCTGGGGGCCTGTGATCAGGCCCCGGCCGCCGCAGATGGTCACCAGCTGATTGCGCGGGCGGATAAGGCAGGCTTGCAAAATCTCGCCAAATCGCCAAAACAACCGGCCCGGCTGCCGGAATTTACCGGGCTGGAGGCCTATATAGCCGATGGCGGCTATCAGATATTGCGGCAGCTAAAAGCTGGCAAATTGGCCGATACAGACGCGCTGGAACAATTACAGACAGCGGCGCTGCGCGGGCTGGGCGGGGCCGGATTTCCCACTGGCCGCAAATGGTCAATTGTCAAAAGCCAGCCCGGGCCCAGGCTGATGGCGGTCAATGGGGATGAGGGAGAGCCCGGCACCTTTAAGGATCGCCATTATCTCAGCACCGACCCGCATCGGATGATCGAGGGGATGCTGATAGCTGCCCAGATTGTCGGGATTGAGCGCTGCTATATCTATATGCGCGATGAATATCCGGAGATAATCGCGCTGCTGCGGGCTGAGCTGGCTGAGCTGGCCAAAACCGATCTGGCGGACCATACCCGCATTATCCTGCGCCGCGGGGCCGGGGCCTATATTTGCGGCGAGGAATCAGCCATGATCGAATCGATTGAGGGCAAGCGCGGCCTGCCCCGTCATCGCCCGCCCTATGTTGCTGAGCGCGGCCTGTTTGACCGTCCGACACTGGTTAATAATGTGGAAACGCTCTATTGGGTGCGCGATATTCTGGAAAACGGGCCGGGCTGGTTCAATGATCAGGGCAAGGCTGAGCATCCGGGCTTTCGGACCTATTCGGTATCTGGCCGGGTGGCCCGCCCCGGGCTGGTGCGGACGGCCGCTGGCACAACCGCGGCTGAGCTGATAGAGGCGTGCGGCGGCATGGCAGAGGGGCATCACTTCAAGGCCTATCTGCCGGGCGGGGCTTCAGGCGGTATCCTGCCTGCCAGCAAGGCTGATTTGCCGCTGGATTTTGGCGGCAGGCTGGCCGAAGAGGGCTGTTTTGTCGGCTCACACGCGGTGGTGATACTGTCAGATCAGGATAATATCTGGCAGGCGGCCAGCAATCTGATGCAGTTTTTTGCCCATGAAAGCTGTGGGCAATGCACCCCCTGCCGCACTGGCACGGACAAGGCGGTAGAATTGATGGCTGCTGAACAGGCCGATACCGCCCTGTTGACCGAATTATCTGAAGTGATGGCGGATGCCAGCATTTGCGGGCTGGGTCAGGCGGCTGCCAATCCGCTGGTGACCGCAATGCGGTATTTTCCGCAAGATGTGCCGGCCAAAGGGAGCCAGAAATGAGCACCAAAAAAACCCTGTCACTTACCCTTGATGGCCAGCAGATAGAGGTTCAGCAAGGCCAGACAATCTGGCAAGCTGCGCAAGATAAAGGCACCGAAATCCCGCATCTGTGCTGGAAGGATGCGCCGGGCTATCGGGCCGATGGAAATTGCCGGGCCTGTATGGTGGAAATAGAGGGGGAGCGGGTGCTGGCCGCCTCTTGCCAACGTCAGGTCAGCGAGGGAATGGTGGTGCATACCGCCAGCCAGCGGGCCGAGACAGCGCGCAAGATGGTGATGGAATTGCTGGTCGCTGATCAGCCTGCCCGTGATGAGGCGCATGATCCGGAGGCGAGCTTATGGCAATTCGCGGAAAGCCAGAACACGCAGACAAGCCGTTTTCCAGCCCGCAGCGGGGCCGCCCCGGACAGCAGCCATCCGGCAATTGCCGTGAATATGGATGCCTGTATTCAATGCGGGCTGTGCGTGCGTGCCTGCCGCGAGGTTCAGGTCAATGATGTGATCGGGCTGGCCGGGCGCGGGGCAGATGCGCATATCGTGTTTGATTTCGGGGATGATATGGGCGCGTCAACCTGTGTTGGCTGCGGGGAATGTGTGCAAGCCTGCCCGACCGGGGCGCTGATGCCGAAAACCCTGCTGGATGAGGGGCAAAAGCTGGCCATCACGCCGGACCGGCAAGTTGCCTCGGTCTGTCCCTATTGCGGGGTGGGCTGCCAGCTCTCTTTTCAGGTGAAGGATGAAAAAATTGTTGCGGTCTCTGGTCGGCCCGGCCCGGCTAACCAGTCGCGCCTGTGTGTCAAGGGTCGCTATGGCTTTGATTATATCCATAATCCGCACCGTTTGACGCAGCCTTTGATCCGGCGCGAAGATGTGCCCAAATCAGCCTCGCTGCCCTTTGATCCGGCTAATCCGCTGACCCATTTCCGGCCTGCCAGCTGGGAAGAAGCGCTGGAGCTGGCAGCAGGCGGGCTGAACCGGATCAAGGCGGAGCATGGCCCCTCTGCCCTGTCTGGTTTTGGCTCAGCCAAGGGCAGCAATGAAGAGGCGTATCTGGTGCAAAAGCTGGTGCGAACAGGCTTTGAGACCAATAATGTGGATCATTGCACGCGCCTGTGTCATGCCTCATCAGTTGCCGCGCTGCTGGAGAATATCGGCTCCGGGGCGGTGACCGCCTCGTTCTCGCAATGCCAGTATTCAGACGCGATTATCGTGATCGGGGCCAATCCCAGCGTCAATCATCCGGTGGCAGCCAGCTTTATCAAGAATGCTGCAGTCGCCGGGGCTGAGTTGTTTGTGCTGGACCCGCGCGGCCAGGCACTGGACCGCTATGCCAGCGAGTCGTTGAATTTCACGCCGGGCAGTGATGTTGCCCTGCTCAATGCGATGATCCATGTGATCATTGCCGAAGAGCTCTATGATGCAGATTATGTCGCCAGCCATACGGAAGGCTTCGAGGCGCTGAAAAGCCGCACAGAAGCTGCCAGCCCGGAAGCGATGAGCCCGATTTGCGGCATTGCCCCGGATCGCATCCGCAAGGTGGCTCGCCGCTTTGCCCAAGCCAAGGCTGGGATGATTTTCTGGGGCATGGGCGTATCCCAGCATACGCATGGCACGGATAATGCGCGCTGTCTTATCTCGCTGGCTTTGCTGACCGGCAATGTCGGCAAGCCGGGGGCGGGCCTGCATCCGCTGCGCGGCCAGAATAATGTGCAAGGGGCCTCAGATGCTGGGCTGATCCCGATGTTTTTCCCGGATTACCAGCCGGTTGATGACCCGGATATCCGCAGCAAATATGAAAATATCTGGGGCCGCAAGCTGGACCCGGCAAAAGGTCTGACGGTAGTGGAAATTACCCATGCCGTCTATGAGGGCCAGATTCGGGGCATGTATATTATGGGCGAAAATCCGGCCATGTCTGACCCGGATCAGAACCATGCACGGGCGGCGCTGGCACGGCTTGACCATCTGGTGGTGCAGGATATTTTCCTGACCGAGACTGCTGCCTTTGCTGATGTGGTTCTGCCTGCCTCTGCCTTTCCGGAAAAAGATGGCACGGTGACCAACACCGACCGGCGTGTGCAGATGGGCCGGCAGGCGATAGACCCGCCAGGTGAGGCGCAGCAGGATTGGTGGATAATTCAGGAATTGGCCAATCGTATGGGGCTGGGCTGGACCTACGGCCATCCGCGCGATGTCTTTGCCGAGATGCGCCTTGTCATGCCATCGCTGACCGGCATTACCTGGGAGCGTCTGGAAAAAGAAGATGCGGTGACCTATCCCTGCACGGATGAGCAAAGCAGCGGCCAGGATATTATCTTTGCTGACAGTTTTCCAACCGCCAGCGGCAAGGGCCGGATGACACCTGCTGATGTGCTGCCACCTGATGAGATACCGGATGCAGACTATCCGCTGGTTCTGTCCACCGGCCGGTTGTTGGAGCATTGGCATACCGGCTCCATGACCCGCCGTTCAGCGGTGCTGGACGCGCTGGAGCCGACCGCAGAGGTTCATGTCAGCGCGGCGGATCTGGCCTCTATGCAGGCTTCGGCGGGGGACCGGCTGGAAGTGGCAACTCGCCGCGGCAGCATTGAGCTGGCCGCCAGGCTGGACCCTAATCTGCCTGCCGGCATGATTTTTGTGCCTTTCTGTTTCTGGGAAGCTCCGGCCAATATGCTGACCAACCCGGCGCTTGATCCCTATGGCAAGATACCAGAGCTGAAATTTGCTGCTGCCCGCCTGACCCGCGCCGGGCAGGCTTGAAACAATGATTTGACACGCTTCTTTTTGCCACAGGTGAAAAGACAGGTGGTTTCAGCTATAAAATGGGCTAGATTACAAATCGGACGGGGTGCATCCTTAGCATCTGCCAAGCTGCGACCCGCAAGAATGAAGCCCGGATGTGGAGCAATCTTTTGGATTATAACGCGCTGTTTCAGCAGCAGGTGGAACGCCTGCATAATGAAAATCGCTACCGCTATTTTGTCGAGCTGGAGCGCAAAACCGGCGCGCATCCGCACGCTGTCTGGCACGCTGAGGGCGGGCCGCGCGATGTGATTATCTGGTGCTCCAATGATTATCTGGGCATGGGCCAGCATGAAAACAGCATTACCGCGATGGCTGCGGCAGTTCAACAACAGGGCACCGGGGCAGGCGGCACGCGCAATATTTCCGGGACCAGCCATGCAATAGCTGAGCTGGAGGCTGAGCTGGCCAGCCTGCATGAAAAAGAACGCGCCCTGGTTTTCACCTCTGGCTATGTGGCCAATGAAGCCAGTATCAGCGCGCTGACCGCAATGCTTGATAATCCGGTGCTGTTATCCGATTCGATGAACCATGCCTCTATCATCTCCGGCATTCGCCATGGGCGCGGGGAAAAGGCGATTTTCCGGCATAATGATTTGGATCATCTTGAAAAGCTGCTGCAAGAGCTGCCCGAAGAGCGACACAAGATCATCATTTTTGAATCCGTCTATTCGATGGATGGTGATATTTCGCCCATAGGGGAGATTGCTGCATTGGCCCGCAAATATAATGCGCTGACCTATCTGGATGAGGTGCACGCGGTCGGGATGTATGGTGAGGAAGGCGGCGGCGTTGCCCAGCGCGACGGGGTGGCAGACCAGATTGATGTGATTCAGGGCACGCTTGGCAAGGCTTTTGGCACAATGGGCGGCTATATCGCGGCAACCGATGCGATTGTGGATTCGATTCGCGGCTATGGGTCAGGCTTTATCTTCACTACCGCTATGCCGCCTGCGCTGGCTTGCGGGGCGCTGGCCTCGGTGCGCTATCTGCGTCAGTCAAGCGAGGAGCGCGCCGCCCAGCAACGTCAGGCCGCGCGGCTGAAACAGCGACTGGCAGACTGGAACCTGCCCGCCATGCCCTCGGTTACCCATATCGTGCCGGTTATGGTCGGCGATGCGGCTAAATGTTCGGAAATCAGCTGGACGCTGCTGCAGGATCACGGCCTGTATATTCAGCCGATCAATTACCCGACTGTGCCAAAGGGAACCGAAAGGCTGCGCATCACCCCCGGCCCGTGCCATGATGATGCGATGATCGATCATCTGGTTGCCTCTCTGGCTGAGGTTTTTGACAAGGTGCGCCCACCCAGCTATGTCCCGCGCTCGGGCAACAAGGCCACTGGCTGAGGCAGGGCAGAGCAAGCACATGTCCCTGAAATCCCGCCCGTCTGATCATCCGAACTGGCCCGGCCATGCCAAGACCGGGCTGCTACTGGTCAATCTCGGCACGCCAGATGCGACGGACAAGGCTTCCATGCGGCGGTATCTGAAACAGTTTTTGTCAGATCGGCGGGTGGTTGAGGCCCCGCGCCTCCTCTGGTGGCTTATTTTGAACGGTATTATCCTGAATGTCAGGCCGGCCAAGTCCGGGGCAGCCTATGATAAAATCTGGATGCAGGACAGCCCGGATG
>JADHLK010000077.1 GCA_016780695.1 Alphaproteobacteria bacterium
CTGCCTCTGCCACTATGCGGAGCCGCGGGGGCAGATGGCAAGCCCTTGCGGCTTTTCATGCCGGTTTCTGCCATGCCTCAGGTATTTGCGGGGTCGCGGCGATCAGCTCTTTGGTATAGCTGTGTGCCGGGCGGGCCAGCACCGTCTCGGTTGCCCCTTGTTCAACAATCTGGCCAGCCCGCATCACCAGCACCCGGTCCGTTATCGCCCGCACGACATGGAGATCATGGCTGATAAACAGATAGGAAAGCTGGTGCGTGCGGCGTAAATCAGCCAGCAGATCCAGAATCCGGGCCCGGATAGAGACATCCAGGGCCGAGACCGCCTCATCCAGAATGATCAGCTTCGGCTTCAGCACCAGAGCCCGCGCAATGGCGATGCGCTGGCGCTGGCCGCCGGAAAATTCATGAATATATTTATCCTTGTCAGCGCTGCTGAGTCCGACCTCCTCCAGCGCCTTGTCCAGCAGCTTCTCGCGTTGCAGGCCCAGCACAGGCTGGTCTTGCAGGTGGAACGGCTCAGCCAGCAGGCGCGCAACCTTATGGCGCGGGTTGAATGATCCATAGGGGTCCTGAAAGACGATTTGCATGGCCCGCCGCATATCGGTTGGCATCTGGCTGCTGCTGTCCAGCCGCATCCCCAGAAAATCAATATGGCCGGCAGACAGGGGCTGCAAGCCGAGCAGTGCCCGCGACAGGGTGGATTTGCCGCAGCCGGATTCCCCAACCAGACCGAGGCTCTCATTTTCATGCAAGGCAAAGGACAGGCCGCGCACCGCCTCGGTTTCTACCGGCTTGCTGAACAGGCCGGATTTGCGCCGGTAAGTGACGCCGATTTTGCTGGCCTGTAACAAAGGGCGATCGGATGGGGCCGTGCCTTTATCCGGCACATGGCCAGAGGCGGCAAACAGCTTTCTGGTATAGGCATGGCGGCGATTGCGGAACAGGCTTTTGGTGCTATCCTGCTCAACGATGCGGCCTTTTTCCATGACGCTGATCTGATCAGCCATATCGGCCAGAACCGCCAGATCATGCGTGATCAGCAGCATTGACATATTCTCGCTTTTGACCAGATCACGCAGCAGGGACAGAATGCCGGCCTGGGTCGTCACATCCAGGGCGGTGGTCGGCTCATCAGCTATCAAAAGGGCAGGCTTCAGGGCAATGGCCTGGGCTATCATCACGCGCTGGCGTTGCCCGCCAGACAGCTCATGCGGATAGAGATCAGGGGAAAAGCGGCTGGCAGGCAGGCCCACCCGGGCCAGCTTTTCAGCCGCTATCTCACGCGCTTCTGGCCAGCTGGCCCGCCGATGCAGCCGCAAGGTTTCCGCAACCTGATCGCCGATAGTGCGCAACGGGTTCAGCGCTGTCATCGGTTCTTGAAAAATCATGCTGATTTGCTGGCCGCGCACCGCACACATCGCTTCTTCAGAAAGCCGGGTCAGATCGGTGTCCGTTAAGGTAATTTGACCGCTGGCACGGGCCATCGCAGGCAGCAAATTCATCACACAGAGCGCGGTCATTGATTTGCCCGATCCGGATTCACCGGCCAGCCCGCAAATCTCTCCTGGCTGAACAGAGAGATTGATATCACGCAGGATCGGAATCCTGCCAATATCCAGATGCAGATTTTCTATCTTCAGCAAAGCCATCAGCGTTCCCGCCGGATGCGCGGGTCCAGCAGGTCCCGCAAACCGTCCCCTATCAGATTAAGCCCCAGCACAGTGGCGATAATCGCCAGCCCCGGAAAGATCGCCAGATGCGGGGCAAAGCTGATCATCGTCTGGCTGTCAGCCAGCATCCGCCCCCAGCTGGGCAGCGGCGGCTGCGCGCCCAGCCCGACATAGCTAAGACCGGCTTCGGCCAAAATGCCCAAGCTGAACTGGATAGTGCCCTGAACAATCAGCAAATTGGCAATATTGGGCAGGATATGTTCCAGCGAGATACGCAGCCTGCTCTTGCCAGCGACGCGCGCTGCCAGAATATAATCCAGCGTCCAGACAGAGAGCGCCCCGCCCCGCGTCACCCGCGCAAAGACCGGCATATTGAAAATACCAATCGCGATAATCGCATTTAAGGCAGACGGCCCAAACACAGCTGTGATCAAAATGGCAATCACCAGCGAGGGAAAGGCAAAGACCAGATCATTGCCGCGCATCACCAGATCATCCAGCCAGCTGCCATGGCGGGCAGCAGCCAGCAGGCCCAGCGGCACCCCCAGCCCCATGCCTATACCCACCGCGACAACCGCCACCGCTATCGAAGTTCTGGCCCCGACCATCAACATGGAGAGAATATCACGGCCAAAATGATCGGTGCCCAAAAGATGGGCAGAGCCGGGCTTTTGCAGCTTGGCTGCGATATTCAGCGCCTCAACCTCATGCGGAGTCCAGACAAAGGAAAGCAGCGCCGCCAGCACAAAAACCACGGTCAGACCCAGGCCGATAATGAGCGCAACGGGCCATTTCATCGCGGCCTCCTCATTCCGGTCTCCTGAGCCGCGGATCGGCCAGCGCATAGGCAATATCAACCAGAAAAGTCACCAGAATGACTGCAAAAACCAGCAACATCACGACTGATTCAACCACAATTAAATCGCGCTGGGTAATGCCCTGGAAAATCAGCCTGCCAAGACCGGGCAGGAAAAATACATTCTCAATAATTATTGCCCCGGCAATCAGAAAAGAAAATTGCAGCCCGATAATGGTCAGCACCGGGATCAGCGCGTTGCGAAACGCATGATGGATCAGGGTCTGGCGCTGGTTCAGCCCCTTGGCGCGCGCGGTGCGGATAAAATCCTGTGAGAGCACCTCCAGCACTGCTGAGCGCATCACCCGTGCCAGAATGGCGGCTTGCGGCAAGGCCAGCGCAATGGCTGGCAAGAGCAGCGCCTTTATATTTATCCAGAAACCCTGATCCCAGCCGGGAAAACCGCCAGCTGAAAACCAGCGCAGCTGAATGGCAAAAATCACCACCAGAATCATGGCAAACCAGAAATTCGGAATAGCAATGCCGAATTGCGTTGCCCCCATAATCGCCCAATCTGTCGGCCGGCCCTGGCGGGCCGCCGCAAACAGACCAACCGGCAAGGCGATCACGGTGGACAGCAACAGGGCAAAAAGTGCCAGCGGCAAGGAAACACCCAGCCGCGCCCCGACCAGTTCAGCTACCGGCACCTGATAGGTATAGGAAATACCAAAATCGCCGGTCAGCATTCCGCCGACCCAGCGCAGATAACGCTCCGGCAGGCTGCCATCCAGACCCAGCTCAGTGCGCAGCGCCGCCACCGTATCCGGCTCTGCATTAAGCCCCAGCATAAAGGCTGCCGGATCGCCGGGAATCACCTCTATCACGGCGAAAATCACCAGCGATGCCACCAGCAAGGACAGGGCGAGGGTCAGGGCTCTTGACAGAATAAAACGCAGCATATGTGCCTGTTCAGCTTCTCTATTTGTCAGTCATTTCAAAAATAGTCATTACAAAAATAATGGGGCAAAAATAATGGGGATAAAAACAGTTTGGGCAAAAATACCCGGCAGCCAGTTACCCGGCTGCCGGAAAAAATTTGCAAGGCACAAGGCCGCTTATCAGTTAGCCCAGCTCACGCCGGTCAGATCATTGGCCTGTGTCGGGGAATTTTTCCAAAGCCCCTTGATTTTGGCATTGGCCACCCCGGTTCTGGCAAGCTGGAACAGATAGCCATTAACATAATCACCGGCGATCTGCTTTTGGGCAGCTTGCAGCAATTTTGTGCGGTCAGCTGGATTGCTGGCCAGCTTCAGATCCGCGATCATCTTCTGGAAAGCCGCATTGTCATACTGGAAATAATATTCCGGGTTGGCATAGATGCCGATATCCATCGGCTCAGTATGCGAGACAATGGTCAGGTCATAATCCTTGCCGCGGAATACCTGCTCCAGCCATTGTGCCCATTCCAGATTTTCGATCTCTGTCTGGATGCCCACCTCGCGCAGTTGGGCGGCGATAATTTCACCGCCGCGGCGAGCATAGGATGGCGGTGGCAGCTTCAATGACAAGGTCAGGTTTTCGGCCCCAGCTGCTTTCAGCAACGCCTTTGACTTAGCCGGATCATAGGCAGAATTGCCTGTCAGATCGACATAGTCCGGGTGATGCGGCGCGAAATGCGTGCCAATCGGTGTGCCAAAGCCAAACATCGCCCCGTCGATAATTTCCTGACGGTTGATCGCATGGGCAATCGCCTGGCGCACCCGCTTGTCAGACACCCGCTTATTATTGGTGGACAGTATTGTCTCACCCTCGGTCGAGCCCACAATCACGGCAAAACGGGGGTCAGCCTCAAACTGAGGCAGGTTTTCCGGAGCCGGATAACCCGGGAAGGCATCAATATCGCCCGCCATCATCGCCGCAAAGGCCGCTGCCGGGTCTGAGATGAATTTGAAGGTTGCCTTTTCCAGTGCTACGGCCTTGCCCCAGTAATCTGGGTTGCGCACCAGCTCAATACGATCCCCCTGAACCCAGCGGGAGAATTTGAACGGCCCGGTGCCGACCGGGTTGTTTGCCGCGCTGCCAATGCTTTCCTCGGCAACAACCACCGCATCCCCCCAGGCCAGATTGGTGATAAAGCCGCCATCTGGGTTTGATAAGGTGATTTTTACAGTCAGCGGGTTCACCACATCTACCGAAGCAATGCCGGTAAAGAGCCGCTTTTGGGCGTTGGTGGAATCCTCAGCCCGCGCCCGATCCAGCGAGAATTTCACATCGGCTGCATCCATCGCGCTGCCATCATGGAATTGTACGCCGCTGTTCAGCTGGAAAGTATAAACCAGCCCATCATCAGAAATGGTCCAGGATTTAGCCAGTGCCGGGGCAATGGAGCCATCCGCCTGATAGCGGGTCAGCCCCTCGAAGACATTGGCATAAACCACCTCATCAATCGCGGCGGCAGCCCCGCCGGTCGGATCCAGATTGGGCGGCTCCAGCTGCATACCCACGGTGATCGAAGTTTGGGCGGCTTGTGCAACAGACAGGCTCAAGCACAGGCTTGCCGCTGCTGTGATAAACAGTTTGTTCAGTTTCATCCGTCTTCTCCTCCTTGGCATTATGTAAATTTTGCCAGTTTGTTCTTTTTCATGGTGATGCTGTTGGATCAGCATTTCTTTTTCTTGTTTTACCCTCCCGTTTGCGGGATCAGCAAATCTGCAAGCGTCAGGCCCATCACGGCCGCGCTGTCCATCATATCTTTTATCGAAATCCATTCATCCGGCTGGTGCGCCAGCTCCAGAATACCCGGCCCATAGGCAATACAGTTCTTCAGCTTGCCAATCCGGTCAATATGCTTTTGATCATAGGTGCCGGGCGAGACGACAAAATCAGGCGGCTGGCCCATTACCGCCTCTATCGCGCGGCCCACCGCCCCGACAACCGGGGCGTCTTTTTCGGTCATGCTCGGATGCACTTGCCAGAGCTCACGAATCTCCCAGTCAAAGCCGGGTCGCTCGGACTTTATCTTGTCCAGCATCTGTTCAATTTCGCCGCGCACCCGGTCCGGCTCTTCTTCCATCAGATAGCGCCGGTCAATGGTGATCACGCATTTATCGGGCACACAGGCAGACGGAAAGCCGGTATAGCCCGCTTCGGGAACCGGCAGCCCGCCATGAATGGAATTGATATTGAGGGTAGATTGGCGGGCCTGTTCCGGCACCACCGGCATTTCAGTTGTGCGGCTGGCCAGCAGCGGGAACAGGCTGGCCTCCATCTCTTCAAGCACCGCACCCATATGGCGCACCGCGCAATCACCCAGAAACGGCATTGAGCCATGGGCGATACGCCCCTTTGTTTCAATCTCAGCCCACCAGACCCCGCGATGGCCAAGGCAAATCCGATCCTTGTTCAGCGGCTCCGGGATGATCACATGATCCACCCGTTGCGGGTTGAACCAGCCCTGCTCAGCCAGCCAGGCCACCCCGCCATAGCCGCCAGTTTCCTCATCAGCAGTACCGGAAATCTCTATCGCACCATGATAATCAGGGAAACGGGCAATAAACGCCTCAGCAGCGATGATAGAGGCGGCCAGACCGCCCTTCATGTCACAGGCCCCGCGTCCCCAGATAATATCGCCCTCGCGGTCACCGCCAAACGGGTCTTTTGTCCAGCCTTCGCCAACCGTGACAATATCGGTGTGGGAATTAAAATGCACCGTCTGGCCGGGCTGTTTGCCTTCATGGCGGGCAATGATATTCCAGCGCGGATATTTATCTGAATCGCCGGGCGTTCCGGTCGCGCGCAGCAAATGGGTCTGAAACCCGGATTTTTGCAAGCGTCTGTCCAGCCAGTCACAAATATCCCGGTAATGCTGGCCGGGCGGGTTCAGCGTCGGTATCGCCAGCAGATCACAAGTGGTGCTGATCAACGCCTCGCGCCGGGCGGCGATTTCCTCTCTCAGCTGCTCCAGAATGGAGCTGGTTTCAGCTTTTTGGTTGCTTGTCATAGGATCAGGCTAGAACCCAATCTGTTGTTAGGTCAAGCAATAGGCTGGTGTTTTTTTCATCACCAAAAAAACAAAATATTTGCT
>JADHLK010000078.1 GCA_016780695.1 Alphaproteobacteria bacterium
AGCTGCCAAGACAAGATGGCAAAGAAAACAGCCGTGACCAGCGCGGCGAGCACTTCCAGCCAGGCATTGCCGCGCGGGCCAAGCAGCTTGCCCAGAACCCGCACCGTCACATTGGTCTGACGCAACAGGCCAGCGGGAAAACAGCTGGCTATCACTATCGGAAAAACCACTTCACTGTAATCGGAAAAACCGGAAATACGCGGCACGCCAAGATACCGTGCCGCCCCATCGTAGAAAATCAACAGCCCCATGACCAGCAGCCCCAGAAAACCAACAAGGGCGGTCGTCTGGGTCAGCCGGTCAATGCGTTTCGCCAGCAAATAATCTTGGCTCTCTGGGCTGTGCAAGATAGCGATCTCCTAGCGCATGGATTTCAGAATGGCCACCGCCGCATCATAGACAGCCTGACCGTTGGGTGTATCCTTGATCCAGGCCTCATGCACAAATTGCGAGGCGGCTGCGTATTTCTCAACCGTTGCAGCACTGGGAGAGATCATTTCAATCCGGCCCTCTGCCTTGACATCCGAGCGGATTTTTTCACCCAGTTCTGTATAGGCAAAGCCGCCTGCCTTGGCCATGGCCAGTCCACCATGTTTCATGATCGCGTCCTGCGCCTTTTTGCCGAGGCTGTCCCATTTCTTCTGGTTCATCAGCAGCAGGAACGGGATTGTGCCAGTCGGCACCGAATAGGCCTGATTGACCAGCGGCATGGTCTTGAAGGTGCGCATACCTGTCCAGCCCTGAATAACGCCGTCAATCGTGCCGCGGTTGAGCGCTTCATTCATTTCAGCAGAGCTCAGCGTCTGCGGGGCCGCGCCCAGACTTGTCAGCCAGCTGGCATGAATACCGCCTGCTGATCTGATCTTCATGTTTTTCAGATCCTCCAGGCTGGAAATCTTGTTGCGCATGAACAGCGCGTTCGGCTCAGCTGCAAAAAATCCGATAACATGAACCCCGTCAAAGCCAGTCAGCAAGCCCTGCTCATGCAGCTTCCAGCCGACAACTGAGGCTTCTTCAGCACTGCGGAACAGGAAGGGAAGCTCAAAAATACCCATTTCCGGGAACTGGCCTGCGGTATAGCCAGGCAACACCCAGCTGACATCGATAACGCCATTCTGGGTCAGCTCAAACTGCTTGAACGGGCTTTTGCCGAGCGTGCCGCCCCAAAAACCCTGCATCCGCACCTGATCGCTGGCTTCACCGCCGACAGCCTCCATCCAGGGTTTGATAACCCGTGAGACACCAACAGACTGTTCCGGCACAAAAGTGCCCACCTTGATCAAATCCTGGGCCGACACCGATACCGATCCGGCCAGCAAGGCCCCGGCAGCCAGCAAGCCGCCAGCCAACAGATTGATAATTTTTTTCATTGTTTCCTCCTTTTGATGCTGGATTCCCCCTCGCCTGCCAAAACCCAGCTATTCGGACAGACCAATACAGCTTCAATCTAGGTCATGAAACTGCCTCCGTTGATATGCAGCGTCTGCCCGGTGATATAGCCAGCCGCATCCGATAACAAGAACAGGATAGGCCCGGCAATATCCTCCGGCAGGGCAATGCGCCCCAATGGAATTGAGGCCGCATAAGCGTCCATGTCAAACCGCGGGGCACCCTGCTCATCTGAACGGCCTGTGCCACCGCGCAAAAAGGCCGTATCCACGGCAGCAGGGGCTACCGCATTAACTCTCATATTCGGGGCCAGCTCAAGCGCCAGCTGCCGCGTCATGGCTGAAATACCGGCCTTGGATATCGCATAAGGCCCATAGCCGGGACGCGCAAAATGCCCCAGCCCGGAACTGGTCAACACCATCGCCCCACCTGCCCGGACAAGCGGCCCTATTACCCGTGCCGCAAAAAACACCGCATCCAGATTGCCAGTGATGATCTCAGCCCAGCTGGCCTCCTGCGTATCGAGCAGCGGCTGATTCTCACCCATAAAGCCTGCCAGATTGACGAACCCGTCTATGGCATCCGGCAAATGGGCCAGCGCGGCCCGCAGGCTGGCCGGGTCGCTGGCATCAACGGCAAAGGCCGGTTGTTCTGGTTGATGGCGCTCTATTGAGGCGGCAAGATCCAACACAATCGGCTGATAGCCCGCTGCCTCTGCCTGGCTGGTCACCGCCCGTCCGATGCCACCGCATCCGCCGAGGATAACCAGCGCCCGGCTCATGCCAGCGCCTGCGCCCGGCGCAGCCCCTCTATCATTGATGAGCGCAACAGAAAATCACGCGCCCGTCCGCTATCGCTGGCAATCGCCTGCAGCTCTTTCAGATGGGCCTGCTTTTGGGCTGCTGATTTATTCATCATGCGCGACCGGTTCTGGTCTGCCTGACCGCCAATATCATCACGGGCAATAGGCTGACGCTGGCGTTGATATTGCGTCAATAACGCGGGCGCACCCCCATTGGCCAAAGCGGTGATTTTATCAGCCAGACAAAAAGCATCATGGATACCGCCATTCATCCCCATCCCGCCTTTCGGGCTGTTCAGATGGGCGGCATCTCCGGCCAGCAATAAGCGTCCTTGCACATAATGCGTGGCCACCCGCCGGTGAATCCGGTAGATACGCTTTTCAATAATTTCCAGCTGCTGGCCATCTGCGAAAGCCTGCGGCCCGATTATTTCAACCACCGCTTCTCTGATAGCGGCATCTTCCATCGCGTCCTCAACGCTCTGCCCGGCTTTTGGATGCAGCGAAATACGCCAGACATCCGGCAGGCGCAGCAGGGAAAATGTTCCCTCATCCTTCCAGATGTAATTGACCCCGGACAACCCGTCCAAATGATCCTCAAAGGGGAAATGGGTGGTTACCAGCAAAGTGGTTTCCGGATAGGTTTTGCCCTCAAACCCCACCCCCATCGCCTCTCGGACGATGCTGCGCGCACCATCGCATCCGACAACCAACGCGCCGCGCACCACTTTATCGCCTGCGGTTACGCTCACCCCGTCTGCATCTTCTTCCACCCGGCTGACCGGATGGCTGAAATGACAGATCCCGTCTGGCAACCTCTCATAGAGCGCCCGGCTCAAAACTGCCTGACGGCATTGCAATCGCCAGGGATAGTCTGTGTCCTCTTTCAGCACGGCCAGATCAAATTCAGCCCGCTGCGAGGTGCTGTGCATCCGAATTTGCCAGGTCGGGGTGATCTGACCTGCCTCATGCAGCTGCGCGGTGATACCCGACGGGGCCAGCATATCCAGCGTGGGCGGATGAAAGGTCGAGGCACGCAGCTGATCACTGATCTCCGGCTCAGCCTCAAACAGCTGCACCGGCACACCGGATCCCTGCAACAGCCAGGCCAGCGTCAAGCCAACCGGACCACCCCCCACAATAATAACCGGACCCTTAATATAACTCATACGCCAGATGGTAGTTTAACTCTAAAATAGTTGTAAAGCTGAATCTGATGTCCGGCTGGCCAGCCCTTGCTAGAGCAGCGCCAGCACATTTTCAGGCGGCCGCCCCAGCACCGCCCGGTTGCCGACAATCACTACCGGCCTTTCGATCACCTTTGGATAGCGGGAAAGCAATTCCAGACAGGCCGCCATATCCCCGGCCAGACCGGCAAAATGTTCCTTGTAATCAGCTTCCCCCTTGCGCAGCAGGACAGCAACCGGCTGGCCCAGCAAATCCAACAGCTGGCGCAATTCTGTCACATCAGGCGGGTCTTCCAGATAGAGCCGGATGGTTGGCACGATTCCCCGTTCGGTTAAAAGGGCCAGCGTCTGGCGCGATTTGCTGCAGCGCGGATTATGCCAGATAGTTATCTCGGACATGGGACATTACCCCCTTGCAAGCTGGTCGGTTGGTTGGGCCTGCCGGATGGCAAGTCTGACATTATCATCTGGCTTGTGCAAGCCGGGGCCAGGGGTCTATGCTTTTTTTGGATGGCCGACGCGGCCAGCCTCATTTTATTCCAGACGCAAAAAGAGGGCCCGATGGCAACCACATCTCTGTTACAGCTTTATTCCTCACCCGCCTCCCCGTTTGGCCGCAAAATTCTGCTGGCAGCCCATTGCCTCGGTCTGGCAGACAGGCTGCAAGTGATCCACTCAGATACCAATGACCCGCAAGATGCCAACCGGCGGCTGAACCCGCTGGGCAAGATACCGACATTGCAAACGCCGGACGGTGTGCTGTATGACAGCCGGGTGATTTTGAATTTCCTAGATCAGCAAGCCCCCGGCCAGCTATTCAGCTTGGATGCAGCCGCCCGGCTGAAGACCGAGACCGAGGCCGCGCTGGCGGACGGGATAATGGATGCGGCGATATTAATCGTCTATGAAAGCCGGTTCCGGCCGGAAACGCATTTCGTTGAAGATTTTGTGGAATATCAGCGCGATAAGATACGTCGCGCGCTACACTCTGTTGAAGCCAGCCAGCCTGCCTATGGGCGGGCCGCACAGCCGGATGCTGGCCAGATTGGGCTGGCCTGTGCGCTGGATTATCTGGATTTGCGCGGGCAGCTGGACTGGCGGGCTGAAGCGCCCTCGCTGACCGGCTGGATGGCCGGTTTTGCAGCGGATGTGCCAGGCTATCACGCAACCTTGCCGCCCGGCATCCCACCCGCCCCCTGGCACTGACCTCTCCCGGCCGGAGACTGTCTGAACAGGGTCAGGCCAGCCGCCCGGCTATAGCAGTCATTCAGCAATATTTTTCTGCTCAGCAATATTTTTCTGGGCCGTGCCATTGTTCTTCGGAATAGCGCTCGCCATGCGCCCAGCCGACTGGCAGCACCTTATCGATGGCGGCCAGCAAATCATCGCCCAGCGGAGCCACTGCCCCTTGTGCCAGCTCAGCCAGATGCTTGGCTGATTTGGTGCCCGGTATCGGCAGAATAGGCGGCCCCTGTGCCAAGAGCCAGCCTATCGCCAGCGCCGCCGCGGGCCTCCCCGCCTCTGCGGCCAGCGCCCGAAACTTATCTGTTATCGCAAGATTGGCCGAAAGGTTTGGCTCCATAAAACGCGGATTACCCCGTAAAAAGGCAATCTCGGCAACCTGCTCTGCCCGGTAGGGCCGATCTGTCAGCAACCCGCGCCCGACCGGGCTAAACGCCACCAGCGCCGTGCCCAGCTCAGCACAGGTCTGGACCAGCCCCAATTCCGGGTAGCGCACCGCCAGCGAATATTCAGATTGCACCGCCGCCACCGGATGCACCGCCGCGGCGCGCCGCAAGCTGGACGGGGCAATTTCCGAAAAGCCGAACTGGAGCAGCTTGCCCTTTTCCAGCATCCGCACCAGAAAGCCTGTCACCTCTTCTATTGGCAATTCTGGGTCGCGCCGGTGAATATAATAGAGATCAATATAGTCGGTCTGCAGCCGGGCCAGCGATTTATCCAGCTCCGCTTCCAGATAGGCGAGGCTGTTATTGTAATAGCGCGCGCCGGTTTCCGGATGGCGGGCAATGCCGGCCTTGGTTGCGATATGCAGGTTTTGGCGCAACGCCGGGCCCTGTTCAGCCAAAAACTGGCCAATAAGCGTCTCGGAACGCCCACCTCCATAGACATTGGCCGTATCGATATGGGTGATCCCCAGCTCCAGACAGGCGGTGAGCGTGGCAAATGCCTCCGCATCGCTCGCCGGGCCATAAAAATCGGAAAAGGACATCGCCCCCAATCCGAGGGCTGAAAGTGGCGGGCTGTTGGTTCCGATCTGGCGGTTCAGCATGGAAAACTCCTTCATTTTGGGCAGGTCTTACAGGGATTTTGGGAAGGTCTCACAGGCGGGCGACCTCTATTTTATACGCCAGCCAGCGCCAAGAGCGACCGTTTTTTTGCACCATGCGGAAAAAAACAGTGTCCGGGAAAAGTCCAATACAGAACTTACTCCGTATTGAGCTATGTCCCCTGGTTGAGAATCCTAGCCGGTCCCAACTCAATACGGGGGACACCCTCTCCCGAACACCGCTTCAAACGCTATCATAGAAACAGGCAGGTAGCTACTGTCTTAATGTTTTGTTAATGAACAGGCCGATCCGTGGCATGGGCGATTAAATCCTGCAACCCGACCACGGCCAGAGCCAGCCGGTTGGTTGCCGCCAACCGCACTTGCGGGGCCTTGCCTGCCTGACGGGCCTCCTCCCAGCGCGCCGCACACAAGCACCACCAATCCCCCGGCTGCAACCCGGCAAAGCCAAATTCCGGCCGCGGCGTTGAAAGATCATTGCCTGCCGCTTTGCTGAAGGACAGAAATTCTGCATCCATCAGCGCACAGACCACATGCAGCCCCTGATCTGACGGGCCGGTATTGCAGCAGCCATCGCGGAAAAAACCGGTCATCGGATCAGTTGAGCAAGAGGCCAGCGGCCCGCCCAATACATTCAGCTGGCCAGACCGGCCAAAATCCTCTCCATCCATCATTGCTGTTTTTCTCCTGCCTATTTATCGAGTGCCTGTTTATCGAGTGCCTGTTTATCGAGTGCCTGTTTATCGAGTGCCTGTTTATCGAGTGCCTGTTTATCGAGTGCCAGCTGGGCGGTTTCAATGGCCTGTTC
>JADHLK010000002.1 GCA_016780695.1 Alphaproteobacteria bacterium
GGTTTTTCAGCTAATAACGGGTCTGTCGGAGTTTACGCAAATCTTGAAGATTCCGAGTTTTGGGGGAATAGAGATCGTTATGACAGACGCGCTGAAACTGAACAAACTTTTTGCCGGGGTGCTGGTTGCCGGCCTGCTGGTCATGGCTGGGATTAAGCTGGGTGACGTGCTGGTACCGCATGGCCAATTGGAAAGTAACGCCTATCCGATTGAGATAGCTGATACTGGCAGCAGTGAGGCTGATGCCGCTGCCCCTGCCGGGCCGGAGCCGATTTTGGCGCTGCTGGCCAGCGCCGATCTGGCGGCAGGTGAGAAATTGGCCAAGAAATGTGCAGCCTGCCATGTTTTTGAGGCAGGCGGCGCGAACAAGACCGGCCCGGCCTTGTGGAATATTATCAATGCAGAGAAGGGCAAGGTTGCCGGGTTTGGCTATTCAGCTGCGTTGAGCGCATTTGGCGGGGCCTGGGATTACACATCACTGAACCAGTTTCTCTATAAGCCAAAAGCCTATATCAGCGGCACCAAGATGAATTTTGCCGGGCTGAAAAAACCGCAGGATCGAGCCAATATGATCGCCTGGATGCGGGCGATGGCCGATACGCCAGCAGCGCTGCCCAGCGAGGCTGAGATCGCCGCCGAGAATGGCAGCTAGACCAGAATTTCTTGACAGTGAGCGGCTGGCCGGGTTTCTGGCCAGCCTGCCCGCCCGGTCCCGCGCTGTTATTCTGCCATTATTCCGCTCCGGTCTGGAGCGCTTCCAAAAAGCTGACAAAACCCCCGTCACAGAGGCAGATCGCCAGACTGAACAAGTCTTGCGGCAGGCCATTTCAGAGGCCTTTCCGGGACATGCGATTTTGGGAGAGGAATTTGGCGGCACCGCCACAGATGGCTATTGCTGGGTGCTGGACCCGGTCGATGGGACCCGCCCGTTTCTGGCTGGCAAACCCAGCTTTGGCAGTTTGGTGGGCCTGTGTTTGGATGGTCAGCCGATCGCCGGGCTGATCGACTTACCCGCCCTTTCAGAGAGCTATATCGGCATAATTGATCCGCATGGCCAGCCGCTGTTCAGCACTGGGCCAGATGGCACACCGCTGCAAGCCAGCAGCTGTGCAAGGCTGGCTGAGGCGCGCATCGCCACCACCTCGCCGCACGCCTTTTCAGACTCCGGCTGGCAGCAATGGCTGCGCCTGTCCGGGCTCTGTGAAAATGTGCTCTATGGAGGCGATTGTTCCAACTATGCGCTGCTGGCGGCTGGCCATCTGGATATCGTGATGGAAGACAGTCTGGCCAGCCATGATATTATGGCATTGGTGCCGGTGCTGCTGGCCAGCGGGGCTATCGTATCGGACTGGGCGGGCAAGCCTGTAACGCTCCATAATCATAACGGCCAGCTGCTTTGCTCTGCCAATCAGGTGCTGCATGAGGCCGCGCTGGCCAGCCTGATGGCCAGCTGATAGCCAGAAGGGTGGCTGGCGTGATCATCGGCTATTATGACAAAACCGGCGACCAGCAGATCCGGGCGCGTTGGCAGCAGCTATTGCAGACGGCCTTTGCCAGACCCAATTTAGCCAGACCCAATTTAGCCAGACCAGATTTAGCCAGACTTAATTTAGCCGGGCCTGATTTTGTTGCGCTGGACAGTGCTGCGGGCAGGCACGCTGATATTGCCCTTGTCTGGGGGCCGCCTGCCGGTCTGCTGGCCAGCTGCAAGCGCCTGCGGCTCATCATCTCGCTGGGTCAGGGGGTGGATCATATCATGCGCGATCCAGACTTGCCGGACACTGTGCCGGTTTGCCGTCTGGTGGATCCCGATATGGCGCATGCGCTGAGCCAGTGGGTCATCGCTGTGCTGCTGGATCATTTGCGCGACGGGCCTGCCTATCGTGAACAGGCAGCAGGGCGGGTTTTTCAGCAGCGCCCGCAAATCCAGACGCTGGACCTGCCGGTGGCTGTCTATGGGCTGGGGGCGATAGGCCGGGTCATCGCCGAGCGGCTGGCGGCAATCGGCTTTCAGGTTCTGGGCTGGGCCGCTTCCCAGAAATCCCTGCCCGATATTGCCTGTCATAGCGGGCCGGCCGGATGGCAGCATTGCCTGCAAACCGCCCGCGCCCATATCTGTATCCTGCCGCTGACCAAAAAAACTGAAAATCTGTTCAATGCCAAAGCCTTTGCCCAAATGCCAAAGGCCAGCTATTTCATCAATGGCGGGCGCGGGCGGCAGCTGGTTGAAGAAGATTTGCTGGCCGCCATCCAATCCGGCCAGCTGGCCGGGGCAGCTCTGGATGTCTTTCGCACCGAGCCGCTGCCGGAGGAGCATGCGTTCTGGTTAGAGCCGCGCATCACCATCTGGCCCCATGTCGCCGCCCGCACCAACCCGGAAACCGCGTCCCGTCAGGTCATTGCTGCGATAGAGGCGGTGTTGGATGGTCAGCTGCCGGCCAACCTTTTGGATCGGACGCGCGGCTATTAGCCAGCCATTTCGCTGATCAGCCCGTAAACTGCGCGCAGCCCCATCGCCTCACCGCCTTTTGGCCGCCCGGGTCGGGCTGACAGATTCCAGCCCATCACATCCAGATGCAGCCAGTTCATCTGTTTGCCAACAAAGCGGCGCAAAAACAGGGCCGCGGTGATCGCCCCGCCATAGCCAGAGGAGCCGGTGCTGGACAATGCTGCCTGCCCGGCATCCAAGAAACGCTCATAGGGATCAAATAAGGGCAGCTGCCAGACCGGGTCTGCCCAGCTCTCAGAAACCTGCATCAGCTGGGCTGCTGTCTGGCTGTCATTGGCAAACAGGGCCGGGCATTCTGTGCCAAGTGCCACCCGTGCCGCCCCGGTCAGCGTGGCAAAATCAACCAGCAAATCGGGCTTTTCCTGCACCGCCAGATGCAAGGCATCCGCCAGCAACAAGCGCCCTTCTGCATCGGTATTGCCCACCTCTACCAAAAGACCTGCTGCGGTATCGATCACATCAAGCGGGCGCATGGACCGCTCAGAGATAGCATTTTCTGCTGCCGGAACCAGCACCCGCAGCTGCACTTGCAGCCCGGCCGCCATGATCGCCTCTGCCAGCCCCAGCACATGGGCAGCCCCGCCCATATCCTTTTTCATCAGCTCCATAGCCCGTGATGGTTTGATATCCAGACCGCCTGAATCGAACGTTACCCCCTTGCCGACCAGCGTGATCAGCGGCCCCTTCTTGCCCCAGCGCATATCCATCAGCCGCGGCGGGATTTCAGCAGACCGGCCCACCACATGAATGGCCGGACAGCCGCTTTCCAGCTGCTTGCCGGACAGGGTTTTGAGCTGCGCACCATAGCGGCTGGCCAAATCCGCACAGGCCTGCTGCAAATCAGCCGGGGTCATCTTGTTTGCCGGCATATTAATCAAATCGCGGCATAGCCGGGTTCCGGCCAGAAGCGGACCCAGAGCTTGCGAAACCGGGCTGGCCAGCAGCTGCGCCGCCAGTGGCTCCGGCTGTTTTGCCGGACGCAAATCAAAATGATACTGGGCCAGTCCCCAGCCCAGCATCAGCATCTCCTCCAGCTTTGCCGCCCGGCCATGCAGAACCGGCTGCCAGCTGCCAGGCGGACAGGATTTTGCCGCCGCCGCCATTTGCCAAACCGGCTCATCGGTCAGAATAAGCACCGCCGCCGCCAGCTGGCCGGTGCTGTCCGGCAAGCCAGCCAGCTGCCCGGCCTTTGCCTGAAAGCCTGAGCTGTCCAGCCAGCTGCGCGCCGGGGGCTCAGCTTGGGCCAGCCAGTCCGGCCACTCCTCTTTTGGCACAATATGCAAGGGGCGGGCAGACTCTGCCTTGATAAAACCGTCTGGTTGCTGAGCTTGTGTCATCTTTTTTTCCGTTTCCCGGCTCTGCTATGCCTTATCCAGCCAGCGCCCGCACCCGGCCCAACAAGCCGAGCAGCACCAGCCCACGCATCACCAAATAAAGATTAAAGCTGGCCAACAGCCCGTCAAGGCTGTCCATGCCGATTATCCAGAGCAGCCCGGCAAAAAACAGCACTGAGGCGATCATCGCATCGCGCATCTCACGGCCCAGAGCTGCCCCGACAAAAATCCCATCCATCTGAAAAGCCAGAAAAGAGGCCAGCGGCAGCACCGCCGCCCAAAGCCAGACCTGATGGGTTGCCTCCTGCAGCAGCGGCTGGCTGGTCAGCAGCGGGATTATCCAGCCCGCGCCGGTCACAATAATAAGGGTCATGAACAGGCCCGCCGCCGCCGCCAGCCAGCAGCTGCGCCAGACTACAAGATTCAGCATCCGGCGATCACGCTGGCCTATCGCGGACCCGGCCAGCGCCTCACCGGCATGGGCAAACCCATCCAGCCCGAAAGCAATCAGGCTGAACAGCACCAGAACAATCTTCATCGCCCCCAGCTCTGCCACTCCCTGGGCTGCCGCAGCATGGACAAGGACCGCCTCAGCCAGCAACAGCAGCATGGTTCGAACAGTAATATCGCGCCCGACCAGCAAAAACCCGGTCCAGCCTGCACCGGCAAACAAGCCGGGCAGACGCAAGGTGAAGCGCAGGCCAAAACGGGCGGCCAAATGCCGCCGCACCAGAAATACCGTCAGCACCAGCCCCAACCATTGTGCGCCCGCCGAGGCCAGAGCCACCCCCTCAATCTGGGTATCAAGGCCGAATACCAGCCAGAAATTCAACCCGATATTAGCCAGATTGACAAAAACCAGCTGCAGCATGGCCAGCCGCATGGCCTGCACCCCGTAGAGCCAGCCCAGCAAAACCATATTTGCCAATGCTGCCGGAGCTGCCAGAATCCGCCAGCGGACATAGCTATCCATATGTGCCTCAACCGCTTGGTCAGCGCTGAAAATACCCACCGCCGCCAAAATCAGCAGCGGGGCGAGCAGAATTAACGCACCGCCCAGCCCGGCCGCCAGCATCAATGATCTGGCCAGGATCAGCTGCAGCCCCCTGGTATCCCGGCTGCCATAGCATTGCGCCACAAAACCCGTTGTTCCCATGCGCAGGAAGCCAAAGCCCATATAAAAGAAATTGAATAACAGGCTGCCCAGCGCGACCCCGCCAACCAGAGCCGGATCGGACAGATGCCCCATCATCGCCACATCTGTGGCCCCAACCAGAGGCATCGTCATATTGGACAGCATAATCGGCCAGCTAAGCTGCCAGATACGCTGCCATGAGCTGCTATCCTGAGATCTGTCCATGCGCTATATTTACCCTTTTGATCACTGGCTGGCGACCCGCTTTTGACAGTGGAAAAAAAAAGCCTGATCCGCTACAAACAAAAGGCCGGTTCGGCCCGGTGCCGGAGAGCAACCCCGGCTATACGGAAACTGGCTATTCGGAAACTGGCTATACAGAAACTGGCTATACAGAAACTGGCCATACAGAAACTGGCCATACCGCATCTGGCTATACAGGATAGGAGCAGCGTGACAACGGGCCCGAAATCAAACTGGCTGCAAGCCGGGTTCAGCTGGCCTGTTGGCGCAGAATGGCTGAAGATGCTGCTGCTGAAACGGCGCGGATTCGGCCTGTTGCTGTTGCTGCTTGGCCTGCTGCTGCTGACCAGCCAGCAGCTGCTGCCGGTGATTGATCGGGATGAGGCCCGCTTTGCCCAGGCCAGCAGACAGATGGCGGAAACAGGCGATATTATCATCATCCGCTTTCAGGATGAATGGCGGGCCAAGAAACCGGTCGGTATCTATTGGCTGCAAGCCGCCTCTGCCAGCCTGTTCAGTCTCGATAATATTGCCGCCTACCGCCTGCCCAGCCTGCTCGGTTTTCTGGCCAGCCTGTTTCTGGTCTGGCATTTTGTCCGCAGCCTCTGGCCGGATGCGCCGCGCAGCCAGCAGATGATTTCCATGCTGGGGCTGGCCTCCGGCTTGCTGATACTGGCTGAGGCACATCTGGCAAAAACCGATTCCGTGCTGCTGGCGGTCTGCCTGTTCCAGCAATTCATGCTCTGGCGCATCTGGCGCGACCGCCATCTGGCAGATCGCCGCCCGCATTGGGCCAGCTTTTGGGCAGCGATGGGGATTGGCATCCTGATCAAGGGGCCGGTTGCCCCGATGCTGGCCGGGCTGACCATTGCCGGGTTGCTGCTGTCCGGATTTGCCCTGTCTGAGCGCAAGACAGGCTGGCTGCGGCATCTGGCCTTTTGGCGTGGGCTTGGCGTTGTGCTGATCATCGCCGGGCCCTGGGCATTGGCGGTATCGCTGGCCACCGACGGGGCGTTTCTCGGAATCGCCATTGGCGAGGATTTGCTGCCCAAGCTGGCCAGCGGACAGGAATCGCACGGCGCGCCGCCGGGCAGCTATCTGGTGCTTTTCTGGCTGCTGGTCTTTCCGGCCAGCCTGTTGCTGACCGGCCTGCTGCGTCTTGATCGCAGCTTTTTGGCCAGTGATGCGGGGCGTTTCTGTCTGGCCTGGCTGGTCGGATACTGGCTGCTGGCTGAGGTGATACCCACCAAATTGCCGCATTATATCTTGCCGGTTCTGCCAGCTCTTATCCTGCTCAGCACAGCTGGCTGGCAAGTGCCGTCCCTCCCGTCAGGCTGGCGCTATGGGGCCAGTTTGGCGATTGCCGCGCTGAGCCTGCTGGGCGGAGCGGTTTTGCTGGGCGGATTAGGTTGGGCAGCCGCGATGCTGGGCGGGGCCAGCGGGGCGATTGCCTTTGTCGCAGTTCTGGCAGCTGGCCTGCTTTTTTGCTGGATAGGCTGGCAGGCTTACCAGCTGCTCTGGGCTGACCGGGACAGCAAAACATCACCAGCCGACTGGCGGCTTGCGAAAATCCTGCTGGCGGGTATTTTGTTCAATTGGCTGGCCATAGGCGGTGTGATCGCGCATCTGGACAGGCTGCATCTGGCTGACCGGGTCGCTGAGCAGCTGGCGGCTGAGAAAAACCCGGCCACCGCATTGGGGCTGGCTGGCTGGCATGAACCATCGGCGGTTTTCCGGCTGGGCCGCGACACGCTGTTGCTGGATGGGCGCGAGGCTGCTCTGCTGCTGGCCGAAGCCCCGGCCGCCTATCTGGTAATAGAATCCCGCCAGATGGCCGGGTTTCAACAAGCTGCCCGCCAGCTGGGGCTGCAATTCGAAGAATTTGGTGTGATAGAGGGGGTGAACCTGTCCCGATGGCAGCCAGCCCGTCTGACCCTTATCCGGCACAGCGGATTTGACGCAAGCAGAACAAACAGATAAAAAACGGAAGACAGACCGATGAGAGATGGCTGTTTTAATTGCTTTTCAAAGGAATGATATATGCCCGTTCAGCCGGATATTTCTGTTCTTGTCCCGGTAATGAATGAGGCTGGTAATATCCGCCCGCTGATTGATGAAATATCGGCTGTTCTGGCTGGGCGGGCGCATGAGATTATCTATATCAATGATGGCTCTGATGACGCCGGGTCCGCCGAATTGGCGGCCGCGCTGGAGGAGGTCCCGGCCCTGCGGGTGCTGGAGCATGAACGCCGTTGCGGCCAGTCAGCCGCCTTGCGCAGTGGCCTGCAAATCGCAACGGCCCCGCTGATAGCGGTGCTGGATGGGGATGGCCAGAATGTGCCAGATGATCTGCTCAAGCTGGAGGCCGCCCTCTTGGAAGCTGCCCCGGCACGCGGCATGGCAGGCGGTGTGCGGGTTGGCAGAAAGGATGGGGCTAATCGGCGCTGGGCCTCAATTCTAGCCAGATGGGTCAGGCGTTCGGTCCTGCAGGACAGCCATCCTGATTCCGGTTGCGGGATAAAGATTCTGCATCGTGATATTTTCCTCAGCCTGCCCTATTTCAACCATATGCACCGGTTTATGCCGACGCTGGTTGCCCGCGAGGGCGGTATTGTGCTGGCCGTGCCGGTCAGCCACCGGGCGCGCAGCATGGGCCAGTCAAAATATGGTATTCTGGATCGGCTGCTGGCCGGTATGGCTGATTTGCTGGGGGTCATCTGGCTGCTGCGCAGAACCGCCCGGCCCGGCAAGGTTGTTGAACTCACCAGACGGGGGCACTGATGTTGGCAGGCTTATCAGAAGCAATCGGATCCGGGGCGTTGGCGATTGGCCAGCTCTTGTATTTCCTGTTGCCGTTTTTGCCGGAAAGCATTTCGACGCGGCCGGAAACGCTGATGATCCTTGTCGGATTTGGCGGGCAGGGGCTGTTTGCCATGCGCTTTATTGTGCAATGGCTGAAATCAGAAGGGGAGCGCCGGTCGGTTATCCCTCTGGCCTTTTGGTATTTTTCCATTGGTGGCGGGCTGGTGCTGTTGCTTTATGCGCTCTGGCGGCAAGACCCGGTGATCATTTGTGGCCAGGGGCTAGGCTTATTGATCTATGCGCGCAATCTCTATTTCATCTATCGCAAGCCAGCCGAGCAAAAAACAGACTAGCCGGGCCTAAAGGCTGGTTTCTGCCATCGCCAGCAACAGCTGCCATTCTTCTGCACCGACCGGCACCACGGACAGGCGCGACTGGCGCACCAATGCCAGATTGGCCAGCCGCGGCTCAGCCTTTATCTCCGCCAGCGTCACCGGCTTTGTCACCGCACAGACTGCCTCTACCCGCACCATGCCAAACCGCCCGGACGCATCTGTCGGGTCTGGCTGATAGGGTTCAATAACCCGCACAATGCCGACAATCTGTTTTTCATTGACTGAGTGATAGAAAAAGCCCAGCTCGCCGACCTGCATGGCCTTCATATTATTGGCCGCCTGCCAGTTACGCACACCGTCCCAGCCTTCGCCCTCGCCGCCCTTGGCCAGCTGATCGGCAAAAGACCAGGTGCCGGGTTCTGATTTGAACAGCCAATATGCCATTTATCGCTCCTTTTAATGTGCCTTTTTCTGAATTAGTGCTTTTTTTGAATTATTTGGTCTGCTATTCCGCACCGGTCTGGCGGGCCAGCAATTCTGCCACACATTGCATTAAATCTGCCTGCTGATTTACCAGCCTGTCCACCGCGGCTGCGATGGGCATCTCCACCCCTTCAAAGGTTGCCCGGCCTACCAGCCGGGCGGCTGCAAAGCGCCCCTCAGCCAACGCGGCAGGCACCGCCTCACCGCGCCCCAGCGCCAGCCCATAGGCCATATTGCGGGAATGTGGGCCAGCCGAGCTCAAGATCAAATCGCCCAGCCCGGACAGGCCATAGATTGTCTGCCGCTCGGCCCCAACCGCAGCGGCCAGCCGGGCAGTCTCTGCCAAGGCTCTGGTCATCAGCCCGGCCCGCGCATTATCCCCGAAACCCAGCCCAATAGTAATACCGGCAGCGATGGCCATCACATTCTTCACCGCCCCGCCCAGCGCCGCCCCGATAAGATCCTGGCTGTGATAGAGGCGCAGATTGCTGCCTTCAAACAGACCCGCCAGCCGGGCTGCCAGAGCTGTCTCGGCCGCGGCCAGCATCAAGGCTGCCGGCTTGCCGACCACCACCTCATCAGCAAAAGACGGGCCGGTCAGCATCGCCAGCGGCAAATCAGCTGCCCGCGCCGCCACCCATTCCGGCAGAAACAGCCCGCCTCGCTCGGCATCCTCTACCAACCCCTTGGCGGTCAGAATCAGCGGCGGATTATGCCGGGCCTGGCTTTTGATCAGCCCCAGCGCTTCTGCATGGGCGGACACCGGCAAAACCAGAAAAATGGCAGCTGCCTCGGCCAGACAAGCCGGGTCGGTGCTGGCCTCCAGCCCGCCAGACAGCGGCGCATTGCCCAGCCGCGGCAAGCGTCCGGCCTGCAAGGCAGCAGCAGTTTCCGGCGCGCGCACCAGAACGGTAACCGGCTGTCCGGCGCGGGCCAGCTGATCTGCCAGCGCGCCGCCCCAACTGCCGCCTCCCATTACCACCAGCCTGTCTTGCTGCTTGCCTGTCATTACCTGATCTCCTGCCGGTTGCCTTTTTTCGTGATCCCTATTGCCGGACACCGCGGCCGGGCGGCGGCGGGGCATCCGCATCCAGCGGCCAGCGCGGACGCGGGGCAAAATCCAAATCAGAGCTGCGGCCGGCCAGATGATATTCCATCCCGGCCCAGGCTATCATCGCTGCATTATCGGTGCAGAGCGCCGGCGGCGGCTGCACCCATTCTGCATCATGATCGCGGGCCACCTCAGCCAGCGCGGCCCCGACCGCCTGATTGGCGGCGACCCCGCCTGCGACAACCAGCCGGGCCACCCCGGTTTCAGCGATAAATTTCTGCAAGGCGCGGCGGGTGCGGCTGGCCAGCGCGTCGGCAATCGCAGCCTGCAGGCTGGCGGCCATATCTGCAACACAAAGATGCTCTCTTTCGGCCTCTATCTGGCGGGCCAGCGCAGTTTTCAGACCGGAAAAGGAAAAATGGCAATCCTTGTGGCGGGCGCGCGGATGCGGCAGGGACAGGCTGGCCGGATCGCCAGATTTTGCGGCTGCTTCTATTGCCGGGCCGCCCGGATAGCCTAGCCCCAGCAGCTGTGCCCCTTTGTCAAACGCCTCTCCGGCTGCATCATCAAGGGTGGTTCCATAGCGCTGATACTGGCCCGGCCCGAATACCGCCAGCAGCTGGGTATGGCCGCCTGAGACCAGAAGCAGCAGATAGGGATAGGCCAGATCATCAGTCAGCCGCGCGGTGAGCGCGTGCCCCTCCAGATGATTGATCGCATAATAGGGCAGGCCGCGCGCCGCCGCTATCGCCTTGGCGGCAACCGTGCCAACCAGCACACCGCCGATCAGCCCCGGCCCGCCGGTCGCGGCAACCCCGTCTATACGGCCCATATCCCAGTCAGCCAGCGCAAGCGTTTTTGCAATCACCGGGCCGATCGATTCCAGATGGCCACGCGCCGCCACCTCTGGCACCACGCCGCCATGGCGGGCATGGGTTTCAGCCTGCGAGGCAATATGCTGGGCCAAAATTACCCGATCAGCGCGCACCAGCGCAGCAGCAGTTTCATCACAAGAGCTTTCAATCCCCAATATGACCGGTAAATCTGGCATTTTTTTCCTTTGCGTTGCTGCTGCCAGACTATTAGACAGGGGATATGGCTGACAAGACCCCTGACGAAACCTTTTCCCGGCCGCTGCGTCTGGCCAGCCGCAAATCCGCACTGGCTATGAAACAGGCTGAGTTGACCCGGACCCTGCTGGCGCCGGCAGAGATAGAGATTATCGGTCTGTCCAGCCTCGGCGATCAGGTTTTGGACCGGCCGCTGGCTGATATTGGCGGCAAGGGGCTGTTTGTCAAGATGCTGGAAGCCGCCCTGCTGGAGGGGCGGGCTGATCTGGCGGTACATTCAATGAAGGATATGGAAACAAGGCTGGCAGAGGGCACCTGTCTTGCTGCGGTTCTGCCGCGCGAAGATCGGCGCGACGCGCTTTTGGGGGCAGAAAGCCTCCATGATTTGCCAGACGGCGCGCGCATCGGCACGGCCTCAGTCAGGCGGGCGGCGTTTTTGCGCCATCACCGGCCAGACCTGCGAATCAGTCTGTTGCGCGGAAATCTGCAAACCCGGCTGGCCAAGCTGGAAGCCGGAGAGCATGATGCCATTATTCTGGCGGTGGCCGGGCTGAAAAGGCTGGGCATTGAGAGCGGCTGGACAGCCTTGGATGAAGCGCAAATGCGCCCCGCCGCCGGACAAGGCATTATCGCCATTCAGGCGCGCACCGACAACCCCGCCCTGCTGGCCAGGCTGGCCCATCTTACCTGTGCTGATACAGCAGATTGTGCCACGGCTGAGCGAGCCGTTCTGGCCGCCCTTGACGGGTCATGCCGCACACCGATTGCCGCCAATGCCGATATAGCAGGCGACCAGATTCAGCTTTATGCAGCCCTGCTCTCAGCTGATGGCCAAGAGCTGTTTGAAGGCCGACAAGCCGGCCCGCGCGCTGACGCAGCCAGGCTGGGCCAGCAGCTGGGCGAAGATTTGCTGGCCGCCTGTGGCGGGCCGGATTTTCTGCGAGGCTGAGATGGCTGGCCGTCCGTTCATTCTGGTGGCCCGCAGCAAAGAGGATGCCGCCGCTGATTGCGCCGCGCTGGCCAGTTTTGGCATAGAAGCCGTTGGCGTGCCGGTTCTCTGCGCCCGCCAGCTGGCCGATGACAGCCCGCTGCCGCCGGGCTGTCAGGCAGTCCTCTATACCAGCCGCCGGGCGGTGCGCCCGCATCATGCCAGCTCTGGCCTGCCGGCCTTTTGCGTCGGGCCGGGCAGTGCGGCAGCGGCCCAGCAGGCAGGCTTTCGCCAGACCCATGCCGGAAACGCTGGGGCAGAAGCACTGGCTGAGCTGGTCCGGGCCCGGCTGGCCGCTCAGGATGGGCCGCTTTTCTGGCCGCATGGTGAGCAGACCGCCTTTGATATCACGCGCCCGCTGGCGGCTGCCGGATTTGCAACGCAGGAGGCGATAATCTACCGGATGCAGCGGGCGGCAAAACTGCCCGATCAGCTGGACAGGCTCTTGCAGTCCGGGCGACCTGCCGCGCTGCTGGTTGCTTCAGCCGGGCAGCTGGGCGGATTTGCAGAATTGCTAAAAGAGGCCGGGCTGTGGCATTGTGCAAAGGGTCTGGTGCTGCTGGCTGGCAGTCAGCGCATTGCCGCAGCGGTGCCGTCCGGCTGGCAGGATATCCGGCTGGCCGACAATAAAAGCCATGCTGGCTTGCTGGCTCTGGCCCGCGACTGGGCGGAACGGCAAGACCCGGCAGAACCACAGGATTAAGTGCCCGCAATGGCCCAAAATACAAAAAACAACCCGCGCAAAAAACCCCCGGACAGGGACGCTCCGCCCAGCAGCCACACGATAGACGGCCAGCTGGCAGCTAAGCCGGAACCAGCAGGCAACAGGGCGCTGATTCTGGCGGTCTGTGCCGGGGGGCTGGCTCTGCTGGCGGTGGGGCTGGCTGGCTGGCAGATGCTGCGCCCGCCAGTGCCGGACTGGCAAAATGATAACCGGGCTGAGCTGGCCCGCCTGAGCGGCGGCATAGCCGCGCTGCAAAAGCAGATGGCAGACGAGGTTGAACAGGGCATGGCCGCCCGCGATGCGCTGGGCCAGCTGGTTTCGGAAATAGGGCAAATCAGCCGCCAGCTCGCTGACGAGATCAGCCAACGAGAGGCGTTGGCCGCCCAGCTGGAAGAAATGCGCGCCCAAATTCAAAATCTGCAAGCTCAAAATCTGGAGGTTCAAAATCTGGGCCAACCTAATCTGGGCCAATCTAATCCGGGCCAGTCTGGGGCAGACCCGCTGGCCGCCCGCCCGGCCAGCCGCCTGTTGCTGGATGAATTATGGCTGGCCAGCCAGAGCGGGGCAGATCTCACCGGGCTGGCGCAGCTGATAAGGCGGCAGACAGACGCGCTGGCAAATGAGATGGCCGGGCTGCTGGGTGGCACCTTGGCCAGCCATGCGGCCCTGCTGGTCGAGGGCGAGGCGTTGCTGGAGGAGGCTGGCGCGCAGGCTTCTGACCCGGCAAATCTGCTGACAGATGCGCTGGCTGGTATCTGGAACAGGCTGGCCGATACGGTGCGGGTGCGCGAACTGGCCTCTGATGAGGGGCCGCTGGCGGCTGGACAGGCAGAATTTACCCTGCTGGCAAAGGCCGGCGATCTGGCTGCTGCTGTTCAGCTGGTGGCAAGCTCAGAAGTGCTGGACAGGCCGGCATTGCAAGACTGGTTGGCACGGGCCGAGGCGCGGCTGGCCACTGATGCCGGTATCGCCGAATTGCACGCCCGCCAAAATGGGGCAAAACCCGGCCCGAACTCTGATACAGGTTCTGACAAATGATCTGGCGGTTGCTGAAACTGGTCATCGCAGCCGGGCTGATAGCCGCGCTGGCCAGCTGGCTATCTGCCCAGCCGGGAGAGAGCCGCCTTGACTGGCTGGGCTATCGGCTGGAATTGCCGACCAGCCTGTTGGTCAGCCTGGGGTTGGGGCTGGTGATCCTGCTGATATTCATGGACCGGCTGGGCCGCCTGATCCGGCTATGGCCGGGTCTGCTGGGGCGAGGTTGGCAGGCCCGCCGCCGCCAGCGCGGCGAGCGCGCTCTGGGGCTGGGGCTGGTGGCCTTGTCTGCCGGAGATACAAAATCTGCCCGCCGCCAAGCGAAAAAGGCGGAAAAGCTGCTTGGCCGCGGCCTGCTGCCTGATTTGCTGGCGGCTCAGGCTGCCCATGCCTCAGGCGACAGGCAGGCTGCAAGACGCTATTTCAAGACCCTGTCAGAAGCAGCAGATACCGCCTATTATGGCCAGATCGGGTTGATGAATCTGGAGGCGCTGGAAGGGCGCAGCCCGGCCAGTCTGGCCGCGGCGCGCAAGGCCCTGTCCCTGCAAGCTGACTCGCCGCAGGCTGCCCGCCATATTCTGGAGCATGATCTGGCAGCGGAAAACTGGCAGCCAGCGCTGACCTCGGCGCGCCGTCTGGCCCGCCTTTCCGGCCTTGAAGAAGAGGAAAAATCGCGCCTGCACTCACTGCTGGCCGCGCTCTGCTATCTTTTGGCTGGACTGCCGGAACAGACCGAAAAACAGACCCGCTGGCTGGAGCAAGGGTTGGAAGCGGCCCCCGGCCATGCCGGGCTGACCACCCGGCTGGCGCGTCTTTTACTGGAAAAAAAGCAGCCGCGCCCGGCGCTGAAATTGCTGGAGAAAAATTTTATCCGCCAGCCGCATCCTGGCCTGCCAGCCCTGATAAAAGAGGCCAGCCTGGACAATCCCGGCCAGCATATTTCCCGTCTGACCCGGCTGGCTGGACAAGCCGGACAGGATAGCGGCTATCTGGCGGCGGCCAGTGCCGCGCTGGATGCCGGTATCTGGGCCTCTGCCTCCAGCCTGTTGGAACAGATAACGGAAAAAGGCCGGAATAATGAGTATTTTCTGCTGCAAGCCCGCCTGGCCGAAGCTCGTGAAAAGCCTGAAGCCGCCGCCGAAGCCCTGCACGCCGCAGCCCGCGCCCGCCATGGCCCGGCCTGGCATTGCCAATCCTGCCAAAGCATCGCCCTGCATTATGAGCCACGCTGCCCCGCTTGCGCACAGGTGGGCAGCCTCAGCTGGACAGACCAGCCGGGCCAGCCGCGCCTCGGCTGAACCGGGTTTTGAAAAACCGCCCGCCGCCCAAAGAAACCTAAAAAAAACCCCTGCCCGGCAGAACCGGACAGGGGCATCATTTGTAAAAGCTGTTTGCGACTAGCGGATAGAGACAGTCTCAAACTTGTTATTTTTGACTTCCAGCTCCTTGTAGGAACCAGCGGCCTCGCCAACATCTGTCAGCTCAACATTGGTGGCGCCCTGATAGTTCACTTGACCGCCATCAGCCAGAATCTTCAGACCCTTGGCCAGCTCACCCGGGAAAATTTCCGTCCCCGGCGCGTTGGCCACAGCCATCAGGTTCTTGGCAACAGTCTCACGCTCGGCATTGCCGCCAGCCTGCATGGCCAGCATCATCAGAGCTGCCGCATCATAGGATTCGGCGCGATACGGGCCGTCCCCATCCTTGCCCTTGGAGGCAGCCAGATCGAGGAACATTTTTGCCCCGGCTGCATCAGACCCCGGCAGGGTACCAATAAGACCGGTCAGATCACCTGAGATGCCATCAATCAGCGCCTGGCTGATCATGCCATCACCGACAGCAAATTGCTGGAAGGAATCGGCATCCAGTGACGCCTGGATGATGCCGCGGCCACCGCCATCAGAATAACCAAGAACAACCAGCGTGTCAGAACCAGAAGCAGCCAATGCCCCGACTTCTGCGGCGTAATCGCCCTTGCCTTCTTCATGCGAGGTGGTCACAGAAACAGACCCGCCTGCGGCTTCAAAAGCAGCTACAAACGCATCCGCAAAACCCTTGCCATAATCGTTATTGGTATAGGTTACGGCAACTTCGCTGATACCGCGATCCTTCAGAACGGCAGCCAGAACCTCACCCTGACGGGCATCAGACGGGGCTGTGCGGAAGAAATAGCCCTTGTCATCAATGGTGGTCAGAGCCGGTGAAGTCGCTGAGGGAGATACCATTACAACCCCGTTCGGCACCGCCACATTATTGGCAACAGCCGTGGTCACACCAGAACAGTCAGCCCCCATGATGCCAGCCACATTGTCCGAAGTGATCAGACGCTCAGCAGCGGCGGTCGCGGCGGCGGCATCCACACAAGTGGAATCAGCGCGCAGCGGGGTGATTTTTGCCCCGCCCAGCAGAGCCCCTGATTCGCTGACCTCAGCAAAGGCCAGCTCAGCACTGTCTGCCATGCCCGGAGTCAAGGATTCAATCGGCCCGGTGAAGCCCAGAATGACACCCATTTTGATGTCCTGATCTTTTTTCTGCTGCTCAGCGGTCATGAAATAAACCGCCCCGGCAATGATCAGAACCGCCAGAATCAACAATAAATTCCTGTTTTGCATCGCGTTTTCCTCCTTGATCAAACAGGTTGAAAGAGACAGGTTGGCTCTGCTCTGCTGATTGTGTGATCAGCCTTGTTACAGAAACTCCAGCCCTGCCCTGAATACTGCCTTAACCAATGCGCGAAATCTGCAGGAAAATCAATTTATTTCTACCCCTTGCCCGATAACCCGTTGGCTCGGCAGGGCAAGCAGCGCGCTATTTTTCTGCCAGCACCCCGCGCGGGCTGTAACGCAATACCAGCAGCAAGACCAACCCCATCACAAAGTGCCGCATATGCGGGGCAGATGCCATCAAATGATAGGCGCTCGCAGGCTCCATCGGTATCAGATCGGTTATCTGGCGCATTACAAACAGGGAAACCGGCTCAGCCTCTACCCAAACGAACCAGATGATAAAACCGCCCAGAATCGCCCCCAAATTATGGCCAGAGCCGCCAACAATCACCATCACCCAGACCAGAAAAGTATAGCGCAGCGGATTATAGCCACCCGGCGTGAACTGGCCGTCCAGCGTGGTCAGCATTGCCCCAGCCAGACCAATCACAGCTGAGCCGACTATAAAAGCCTGGCGGTGCCGGGCCACCACATCCTTGCCCATCGCAGCCGCCGCCGCCTCATTGTCCCGAATAGCCCGCATCATCCGCCCCCACGGAGCCTGGGCAACCCGATTGGCCAGCACCAGCAAGAGCAGAGTTACCGTCGCAAACAGGCCCGTATAGCACAGCTTTACAAAAATGCTGGAAGCCGGGATCATCAGCTCAGCCAGCACGGCGCGCTGATCTGCGGCATTTTCCAGCCGGCCGGAATAGACCCAGCTGATAACCGAGGCAAACCAGTCCGATTGCTGGAGCTCCACCTCATAGGGAACTGGCCGCGGCAAGCCGGTGACATTCTTCACCCCGCGCACCAGCCAATCCTCATTTTTCAGGATAGAAATGACAATCTCAGCAATGCCCAGCGTGGCAATCGCCAGATAATCGGCCCGCAGGCCCAGCGAAATCCGCCCGATAAACCAGGCCAGGGCCGCCGCCACCAGCCCGCCTGCCAGCCAGCTGAACAAAATCGGCAGGCCCAGCCCGCCCAGAAAGCCAGTGCGCGCCGGGTTGACCGCCTCTATCAGCTGCACCGCCTCTCCAAACAGGCTGCGCACGACTAGATAGCCCAATAGGGCAACCAGCGTTATCAGCCAGAAGCGTTTGCGCCCCGCTGGCAGCCGCCGATAAACAAAGCCGGTCACAAGGGCGGTCACCACCAGCGCCAGAACTGAGGCCAGCAACCCGCCTGCCCCCACCTGCCAAGCCTCAACAACCGGCGGATAGGAAACCAGCACCGCTGTCATCCCGCCAACCGCGGTAAAGGCCATCACCCCGGCATTAAACAGCCCGGCATAGCCCCATTGGATATTCAGCCCCAGCGCCATCACCCCGGAAATCAGGCACAGATTCAGCACCCCAAGGGCCGCGTTCCAGCTCTGCAGCAATCCGGTCAGCACCAGCCCCAGCCCGATCAAGCCAAAGGCCGTCAGCGCCTTGCGGATATCTTCTTCGTCCATTTTGCGTGCGCCTGCCATCTCTATAACACCCTGCCGCGGAAAATGCCGGTTGGCCTGATCAACAGCACCAGCACCAGAATAATAAAGGAAATCGCAAATTTGTAATCAGTGGACAGGAATTGCAGCAGCCCGTCCGGCACCCAGCCAGACGGCAACAGATAAACCGCCAGCTGCTTATAGGCATAGGTCGCTGTAACTTCGGTAAAGGCCACAATATAGCCGCCCACAATCGCCCCGACCGGCTGGCCTATCCCGCCCAGGATCGCAGCCGCAAAAAACGGCAGCAGCAGATTGAAATAGATAAAGGGCTTGAAGCTCTTATCCAGCCCGTAAAGCACCCCAGCCAGCACTGCCAGAACAGCAGCCAGAATCCAGGCAACCCGCACCACCCGGTCTGGATCAATGCCGCACAGCAGAGCCAAATCCTCATTATCGGAAAAAGCCCGCATGGATTTGCCGGTGCGGGTTTTCTGCAAGAACCAGAACAGCAACGCGACCGCCAATATCGCCACCCCAATGGTCAGGGCCTGGGTTGTCTGAATGGATAAGCCTTCTGCCAGACCGGTTGATTGCTTGAATTCGCGGGCGGAGATGACAAAGCGCTCGCCATCGGTGAATTTCCGGTCATCCGGCCCGATCAGCAGGCGCACCAGACCGTTCAGCATGAACATCACCCCGACCGAGGCAACGATATAGATGACCGGCGGGCTGCGCCGCTTGCGATAGAAGCGAAAAACAAACCTGTCCGTCAGCAGGACCAGCGCAATGGTGGCCAGTATCCCGACCGGCAAGGCCAGCAGGGCAGTCGGCAGCGGCCCGGCTGAAATACCCGCTGATTGCAAGGCCCAGGTGCAGAAAATGGTCACCATCGTGCCAAAGGCCATGGTATCGCCATGGGCAAAATTGGCAAAGCGCAATATCCCGAAGATCAGCGTCACCCCAACCGCCCCCAGGGCCAGCTGCGAGCCATAAGCCAAGGCCGGAACAAGAACAAAATTGGCCAGCAGGACCAGCGCGTTCAGACTGTTTTCAAACCCGCCCATCTGTCAGCCTCCCAAAAAGGAACGGCGCACGGTTGCATCCGCCAGCAACGCCTGTCCGGTATCGGTAAACCGGTTCTCACCGCCTACCAGCACAAAGCCGCGATCCGCTATCTCCAGAGCCTGGCGCGCATTCTGCTCTACCATCAAGACAGCAATGCCGGTTTTGGCCACTTCAATAATCCGGTCGAACAGCTCATCCATCACCACCGGCGAGACCCCGGCAGTCGGCTCATCCAACAGCAGCACTGAGGGCTCATTCATCAGGGCGCGGGCGACAGCGACCTGCTGGCGCTGGCCGCCAGAGAGGGCACCCGCCTGCTGATCAGCCTTTTCTGCCAAAACCGGGAACAGCTGCACCAGCTGCTCAATAATCTCAGCCCCGTCATCGGCGCGCAAGAACGCCCCCATCTGCAAATTTTCCAGCACCGTCATGCCGGTAAAAATATTCTGCGTTTGCGGGACAAAACCGATTCCCTGGGCAACGCGCTCCTGCGGGCTGAGCAGGCCAATATCGCGGCCCGCCAGCTCAACCCGCCCGGCAGACAGCTCCAGCATGCCCAGCAAGGCTTTCATCGCGGTTGATTTGCCGGCCCCGTTCGGCCCGACAATAACTGTTATCTGGCCTGCCTCTGCGGTGATTGTGCAATCCTGCAGAATTGGCGGTCCGCCATAGCCGCCGGTCATCTCATAGCCTGCCAGCAGCACCCCCATCAGCGCGCCCCCTTGCGGTTTTTCAGCCCGGTCCCCAGATAGGCATCGATCACCCGGCTATCCTGCTTAATTTCCTCAGCCGTGCCTTGCGTCAACACCGCCCCTTCAGCCATCACAATGACCGTTGAACAGAGGCGGGAGATAAAATCCATATCATGCTCAATCATGCAAAAAGTATAACCGCGCTCTTGGTTCAGCCGCAAAATCGCCTCACCAATAGATTTCAGCAAAGTCCGGTTGACCCCGGCCCCCACCTCATCCAGCAGCACAATCTTGGCCTCCACCATCATGGTGCGGCCCAGCTCCAGCAATTTTTTCTGCCCGCCTGACAGGTTGCCTGCCGCCTCAGAGCGCACCCGCTCCAGCCCCAGAAAACGGATCACATCCTCAGCCCGGGCGCGGGCCGCTTCTTCTTCAGCCTGAATTTTGCGGCTGGCAAGCAGCGCATCGAACAGCCGCTCGCCGGATTGGTGCGGGCTGACCATCATCAAATTATCCAGCACCGAGAGCGAGGAGAATTCATGTGCCAGCTGAAAGGTCCGCAAGACCCCCTTGTGAAACAGCTGATGCGGGGGCAGGCCGGTTATATCCTCCTGCTGCAGCCAGATTCGGCCTGCAGACGGGGCATAGGTGCCAGCCATCACATTAAACAAGGTGGTTTTGCCAGCCCCGTTTGGCCCGACCAGCCCGGTAATGCTGCCAGCCGCGATATTCAGGCTGACATTGTCCACAGCCCGCACACCGCCAAAATTCATGCTGACCTTCTCAGCTCTTATCATCTGCAACAAAACCCCTCAATAACCGTGCCGCTGAATGGGTGTGGCAAACTGCCAATTTTAAGCATCTGCCACATATTCGAGGTTTTCTCAATGCCCACAGTCAAAAAAGACTTGCTGAAGCAGCTTTTTTACCGCCCTGATAGGCGAGGCAATCACATATCGGCCCGGTTTGTTCAGAGGGAGGAGATAAATGGCTCAGACAATCAAAAAGACAGGCTTTATCGGCCTTGGCAATGTCGGGGCGAAACTGGCGGGCTCGCTGGTTCGCAACGGTCTGGAAGTGGTGGTGCGGGATCTGGATACAGAAGCGGCGCGCCCGCTGCTGGAACAGGGGGCCAGCTTTGGCGAATCTGCCTTTGCGATGGCCCGGGAGTGTGATGTGGTGATCACCTGCCTGCCGAATCCGGCCGCCAGCGCAGCCGTTCTGGAGGCTGAGGACGGGCTGATAAACGGGCTGGGGCCCGGCAAAATATGGGCCGAAATGTCCACGACAGATGAGGCGGAAATCCAGCGGCTGGCTCCGCTGGTGCGGGCCACCGGGGCGGATTTGCTGGATTGCCCGGTCTCCGGCGGCTGCCATCGGGCGGCGACTGGCAATATCGCCATTTTCGCCGGTTGTGAACGGCCGGTATTTGATCGGATGCTGCCCTTGCTGACGGTGATGGGCCGCCGCATTTTGCATACCGGCCCGCTTGGTTCAGCAACCATCTTGAAAGTGGTGACCAACTATCTGGCGACGGCGAATCTGGTCTCGCTGGCCGAAGCGCTGGCCAGTTCGGCAGCCTTGGGGATGAATTTGAATGTCGCTTATGAAGCGATTCGCATTTCCAGCGGCAACAGCTTTGTCCATGAAACCGAAAGTCAGGTGATTTTGAATGGCAGCCGCGATATCAATTTTACCATGGATTTGGTGGCCAAGGATGTCGGGTTGTTTGCCAGTCTGGCCCGGCGGGCCGGGCTGGAGCTGGAATTGGCCCCGCTGCTGGTCGATATATTCGAGGATGGTATCGAGCGTTACGGGCCGCGTGAGTTGTCACCCAATATTATCAAGAGGTTGGAGGAAGCAGCCGGGCTGTCTGTTCTGGGCACGGGGTTTCCGCCGGAAATGGTGGATGATGAGCCAGAAGAGCGTGGCGCGGAAATAAAGGTTGCCCATCGCTAGCAAAAAGCTGCGGCGGCGGTCGGTTTCAGAGCGGGCGGCCGCGTAGCAGGGCCTCCAGCGAGGCGATGATCGGGCTGTTATACAGCATTTGCGGATGGATTTCGCCAGCCGCCCTAAAGGCCGCCAGTGCCGCTTCTGGCCGGCCCAGGTGAATCTCAACCAAGCCAAGGCCGGACAGCGCGCCGAAATGACTTTCTTCAAGGGCCAGGGTGCGCGCTATATCCGCCTTTGATTCTGCCATCATGCCCAGCTGAAAATAGACCGTGGCCCGCTTGTTCCAGGCTTCGGCGAATTGCGGGTCTGCCTCAATGATGCGGGTGAACAGCCCGGCCGCCTGTTGCAGCTTGCCATTTTGCATCAACAGCAAGCCGCGCTGCATCTGCCGGTTAATCACCGGGTCCGTGTCATGCTCAATCCAGACCTGCCAAATATCATTGGCAATTTTTTCTGCTGCCAGCGGGTCCGGGGCGGTCTTTAGCGCAGCCAAAAGGCCAGGCAAGGCCGGGTTATTCTGGCCTGCGAGAGCCGGGCTGCTGATCAAAAACCCGCCACATACAAACCAGACCAGACAGAGAGAGAAACGCAAATTTTTCATCACCCTTTCTAAAATGGGGCAAAAAAAAACTTTGCCAACCCCTGTTACAGCATTTGTTGATCCCCTATCATAACGGGTAAGGGGGATGGTTGATTCTGTTTCATTGGGGAGACCATCTAAATGACGGTGAGAAGAAATATTGTAAAAATCGTTCCGGGCGTGCCTGCTTCAGACGGGGCCGGGGTAAGCCTGTTGCGGGTTATTGGCTCACCCTTGCTGGATTTTGTCGATCCGTTTTTGATGCTGGATGAGTTCCGCAATGATGACCCGCAAGCCTATGTTGGCGGCTTTCCGGATCATCCGCATCGCGGTTTTGAGACCGTATCCTATATGAAAAAAGGCCGGATGCGGCATCGCGATTCGGTTGGCAATGAAGGGGTGATCAATGATGGCGGCGTGCAATGGATGACCGCTGGGCGCGGCATTATCCATTCTGAAATGCCAGAACAGACGCACGGCACGCTCTGGGGCTATCAGCTCTGGGTCAACCTGCCAGCGACGCATAAGATGACGGCTCCACGCTATCAAGATATTCAGCCTGACGACATTCCAGAAGTGAGCGCAGACGGGCTGACAGTCCGTATTCTGGCAGGCGATTACAGCCCGCCGGGACAGGCCGCCCGCAGCGGGGCCTCGCAAACCATTTGGCCGGTTGGCTATCTGGATGTGATAGCCGGGCCGGATACTGATTTTTCGCATCAGATTGAAAATGGGCATAATGCGCTGGTCTTTGTCTATGAAGGTAGCCTTGCCATCGGCGGGGAGATAATTGAACCGCATCAGCTGGCGGTGCTGGATCAAGGCGGCGTGCTGGAAGCTAAGGCCGGGTCGCAAGGGGCCGGGTTTCTGGTTATGACCGGCAAACCAATCGGTGAGCCGGTTGCCAAGATGGGGCCGTTTGTAATGAACACCGAACAGGAGCTGCGGCAGGCGGTGACCGATTTTCGTGCCGGGAAATTTGCCTGAAGCTAAATTTGCCCGAACAATCCTGCAAAGCCGGGGCTTTGCAGCAGACAAAAGAGCAAGGCTATTGGACAGGAATGTTATTAATTAGTTAATGGTAATATAATAAAGAGGTCAGAAACGGCCAGATGGGCAGGTGACCATGCACAGAATTGCGAGATTTGTTTTGCTCATCTGGATTGTCGGTCTTGCTGGTGCCGCCCCGCTGCGGGCCGAGACTGTCAGCCTGCAGGATCAGGCCTGCGTGCAGGCGGCGCCGGGGCGGTTTCTGGATGCGACGGCCGAAGCAAATGGCAGCTTTGTCTGGCTGGATAGCAAAACTGCCCGCAAGCAGCGGCTTTACCCGTCCGATATCCATCCCAAAATTGTGCCCTTCGGACGCGATCTCTATGTTTGCCTGACCATGCTGACCGGGCAGAGAGAGGCGCTGGAGGCTGATTTTCTGATGCGCCGGATCGAGGCGGGCTGGATGGTTGTTGATATATTGGTCAGGCAAAGGGATCTGATGAAACAGGCTTTGCAGGAGCTTTAGATGTTCTTCGTCAAGCTATTTTCCACCCGGTTGATATGGCGGTTCCTGCTGCCAGCCCTGTCTCTATCACTGCTCGCCGGGCAGGCCGGCTTCGCTGAACACGCCGCAGAAGCGAAACAGCGATCCCCCCATTTTTTCTTCTGTCGCTTGCATGAGATATGAAACTCTGGAGAATTATTAACCATTTATTAACAACTATTGTGACCCAAGTAATAATTTCTCCAAACAGTAAATTGCCTGCTTGTCTGTTATAATGATTGAGGGCAGGGTAAAAGCCGATCTCACAGGAGGGGAAGAACAGCCCATGTTTCACGCCTTATTGCTGGAAAAACAAGCCGGTGAGGAGCATCCGGCAACAGCCAGGATTGCTGAATTGCCAGAGGATTTTTTGCCTACCGAGGGCCGCGTTCTGCTGCGCCCGCTTTATTCCAATGTTAATTACAAGGATGGGCTGATTCTGGCAGGAAATAGTCGTTTGGTTCCGCAATATCCGCTGATTCCGGGCATTGATTTTGCTGGCGAGGTAATTGATGGCGGTGGCAGTGATTTCAAGCCCGGTGAGCAGGTGATACTGACCGGCTGGCGGGTCGGCGAGATCTGGCCGGGCGGCTATGCCAGCATGGCCCGCATAAAGCCGGAATGGTTGGTAAGACTGCCCCGCAACATGCAGCTGCGTCAGGCGATGATTTTGGGCACTGCCGGGCTGACCGCCATGCTGTCTATCGCTGCTCTGGAGGGGCGCGGCTTGCGGCCAGATGGCGGGCCGGTTCTAGTGACCGGCGCGGCAGGTGGGGTGGGGGCGCTGTCCGTGTTGCTGCTGGCGCAGCTGGGCTATCAGGTGACGGCGGTGACCGGACGGCTGGAACAGGCGGCTTGGCTGCAACAGCTGGGGGCACAAGACATTATCGCCAGAGAAGAGATTAATGAGGTGATCGCCCGTCCGCTGGAATCAGAAAGATGGGCCGGCTGTATCGATGTGGTGGGCGGGGCGATGCTGGCCCGTATTCTGGGGCAGATGGCCTATGGCGGCAGCGTGGCGGCGGTGGGGCTGACCGGCGGGGCCGATTTGCCGACCCGGATGATGCCATTTCTGTTGCGCGGTGTTGCTCTGCTCGGCATTGATTCGGTCATGCAGCCGCTGGCTATCAGGCAACAGGCCTGGGACAGGCTGGCCGCGCTCACGCCCTTTGAAATGCTGGAGAGATTGACTGAGGAAATCGGGCCAGCTGAGTTACCCGCCTGTGGTGAGGCTATACGGGCCGGACAGGTGCGCGGCAAAAAGCTGGTCAGGCTGGATAGCTGGCCCGGATAAATGCCCAAATTAAATGGCTGAGATAACTGGACGATTTGCGACACACCGGTCGGCCCGTGGATAGAAGGCGGGCTGGAAAGCCGCCAGATTTGAGGCATGACATCTCTGCCAGCCTATGAAATCGGCGCTGTTCAACATGGCTCCAACCGCAAGATTGACCCGTCCAAAAGGCCAGCCGGGCCGCTGCGCGCGGATGGCACGCCTGATGATAATGACCGGGTGGAGATAGGGCCAACCGCTCTGGCTTTTTCCGAATGGGAGGCCGCCGGGCTGACCCTGCCTGATTTGCCGTCCCTGCGCGTCTATCGGCTGGCACGGCTGCAAGAACAGATAAAGGCGCATGATTGTGCCGGGCTGCTGCTGTTTGATCCGCTTAATATCCGCTACGCGACAGACAGCACCAATATGCAGCTCTGGATAGCCCATAATGCCGCGCGGGCCTGTTTTGTGCCGCCGGAAGGCAAGGTGATTTTGTGGGATTTCCATAATTGTGAGCATCTCTCGGCGCATCTGCCGCTGGTTGGTGAGGTGCGGGGCGGGGCCTCTTTTTTCTATTTTGAAACCGGCGACAGAACCGCAGCGGCGGCCAGCGCCTTCGCTGATCAGATAGATGATCTGCTGCGCCAGCAGGACCGAACCAACCGGCGACTGGCGGTAGATAAGATAGAAACTGCCGGCTATGCCGCCTTGCAGGAACGCGGGCATCAGATACTGGATGGCCAGCGCTTGACGGAGCTGGCCCGCTCGGTAAAAAACACCAATGAGCTGAACGCCATGCGTTGTGCGATTTTTGCGTGTGAGAGGGCGATGGATGAAATGCGTGCCGCGATGCGCCCCGGCCTCTCGGAAAATGAGGTTTGGGCAGCCCTGCATGCCGGCAATATCAAGCGCGGCGGTGAATGGATAGAGACCCGTATTCTGTCATCTGGCCCGCGCACCAACCCCTGGTTTCAGGAATCCGGCCCGCGCATCATGCAGGCTGGCGATATGCTGGCCTTTGATACCGATATGGTTTCCAGCTGGGGCTATTGCTGTGATATTTCGCGCAGCTGGATTGTCGGCGAGAAACCGCCTACTACGCGACAAAAAGAGCTCTATCAAATTGCCTATGAACATATAGTGGAAAATACCGCCATTTTGCGCCCCGGCCTCAGCTTTGATGAGATAACCCGAAAGGCGCACCGGCTACCGGAGCCGTTCCGCGCCCAGCGCTATGGCGTGCTGGCCCATGGTGTCGGGCTGTGTGATGAATACCCGTCCATCCGCTATCCCGAAGATCTGGAACAGCACGGCTACCCGGGGCAGCTGGAGGTCGGCATGACCTTGTGCGTTGAGGTCTATATCGGGGCGGTGGGCGATAGGGAAGGGGTCAAGCTGGAGGAACAGCTGGTGCTGACCGAGAAGGGGGCTGAGCGGCTCTCCAGCTATCCCTATGAAGCAGATTTACTGTCCTGATTTTGCACGACATAGGCAATATGCGGCAGGTTGCGACCCTGCTGGGCATAATCAATGCCATAGCCAATGACAAATTCATCCGGAATATCAAAGCCGATCCAATCCACATCCACCTCTATCTCGCGGCGGGTCGGCTTGTTCAGCAAGGTGCAGATGGACAGGCTCTGCGGCTCTCTGGTTTTCAGAATCTCCACCACCTGGGCGAGCGTGTGGCCGGTATCAATAATATCCTCAACCACCAGCACATCGCGGTCTTTGATATCGGTGCTGAGATCCTGCAAAATCTGCACCTGGCCCGATGAGCGCATCCCCCGCCCATAGCTCGAGACAGTCATGAAATCCACCTCAATCGGCAGATGGATGGCACGCACCAGATCGGATATGAAAATAAACGAACCCCGCAACAGCCCTATCACGACCAGCTGTCTGGTATCAGTATAGCGTTTGGAAATCTGGTGGGCCAGCGCGTGCACACGGGCGGCAATTTCTGCCTCGGTAATCAGAATTTCGATCGCTTCGCCGGTTACCAGCACGGACATACTGCGTGTCTCCTCACCCTTGGGCTTTGCCGCTTGCCAAACCCGCCATCACACCCTAGCCTGCCCGCAGGAAACTGGCTAGATTATTTCTGGGTAAAACGCTTTTTTTGAGGGAATTTGGTTATGGCAAAAATGGCATTTCTGGGCCTTGGTGTCATGGGCCGGCCGATGGCGGGCCATCTGGTCAGCGCCGGGCATGAGGTGGTTGTCTATAATCGCACCGCCGCCCGGGCAGAAGCCTTTGCCAGCACGCAAGGCACAAAATTGGCCAGCAGCCCTGCAGAAGCGGTGAAGGGGGCTGAGATTGTCTGTGCCTGCGTGGGGGAGGATGCGGATATTGCCGCTGTCGCCAGCGGCCCGGACGGGGCCTTTTCCGGCATGGAAAAAGGCGCGCTGTTTATCGATCACACTACTGCTTCAGCAGATATTGCCCGCCAGCTGGCAGCTCAGGCAGAGGCTGCCGGGCTGGCATTTTTGGATGCGCCTGTCTCTGGTGGCCAGGCCGGGGCAGAAAACGGCCAGCTGACCATTATGTGCGGCGGCACTGAGGCGGCTTTTGAGGCTGCCCAGCCAGCGCTGGCCTGCTATGGGGCGCGTATTGTCCATATGGGAACCGCCGGGGCCGGCCAGCTGACCAAGATGGTCAATCAGATTTGCATTGCCGGGCTGCTTCAGGGTCTGGCAGAAGGGCTGCATTTTGGCCAGCAGGCCGGGCTGGATATGGAGCGCGTCCTGTCAGTCATCTCAGGCGGGGCGGCCCAGTCTTGGCAGATGGAGAATCGCGGCAAGACCATGGTGGCGGACCAATTTGATTTTGGCTTTGCGCTGGATTGGATGCGCAAGGATTTGCGTATCTGTCTGGCTGAGGCAGACCACAATGGCTCTGAATTGCCGGTGACCGCGCTGGTTGCCCAATTCTATGCCGCCTTGTCTAATCGCGGTATGGGGCGGCTGGATACCTCAGCGCTGATTAAACTATTGCAAAAAGGCTGACAGATCATGACCGAAATGATCCTGACCATGGCGATCCCGCTCTTGCTGACTGGCATTCTTTCCGGCTTTCTGGCCGGGCTGCTGGGGGTTGGCGGCGGTGTGGTGATTGTGCCTATCCTGTCCTATTATCTGGAGGCGACCGGGCTGAATACCAGCTTTGCCATGCATATTGCGATCGCGACCTCGCTGGCGATTATTGTGCCGACCTCGATTCTGTCGGCGCGCACCCATATCAAGCTGGGCAATGTAGATATGGCCGTTATCCGCAGCCTGGGGCTGATGATTTTTATTGGCGCGCTGGGCGGCGGGCTGCTGGCCCAGCAGCTGGACAATGCCGGGCTGAAAACTGTCTTTGGCCTGTTGCTGGCCGGTATCGCGCTGCTCTTTCTGATCAGGGTGGTGGTGCTGCAAGAGGGCTTGCCGGGTCAGCCAATACGCGCCGTGATCGGTTGGCTGATAGGGCTGGTTTCCGCGCTGGTCGGGATTGGCGGCGGCTCCTTGTCGGTGCCGACCCTGACGGCTTTTGGCTGGCCAATTCACCGGGCTGTCGGCAGTGCGGCTTTGCTGGGGCTGATTATTTCGGTGCCCGGTATGCTCAGCTTTATTACTGTTGGATGGGGGATGGAGGGACGGCCTGACTGGTCGCTTGGTTATGTCTGGCTACCGGCCGCCCTGTTGATTTCAGCGACTGCTTTTTTCATGGCCCCGATAGGCGCGCGCACCGCCAGCAAGCTGGACAAGACCCGCCTGCGCCGTATTTTCGGCCTGTTTCTGGCAGTGGTCAGCCTGCGCCTTATCTGGTCGGGCCTGTCAGCGGGTGCATTCGGGCTGGGGTTTTAGCGGTTTTTACGGCAGCGGCTTTAGCGTAAAACCATAAGGCCCACCCGCCTCACCCAGCCGGGCCGCGCGGCCAAATTCAATATAGCTGGCAGCAGATTGCTGTATCATCTGTTTTTCCGAATCGCGCAGATCACGCATCTTGCGGCCCGGATTGCCGGCCCACAGCTCGCCTGATTTGACCAGCTTGCCTGGGGCTATCAGCGCCCCGGCGGCAACCATCGCGCCGGATTCAACCCGCGCCCCATCCATCACAATCGCTCCCATACCGACAAAGCTATCATCTTCCAGCGTGCAGGCATGGATAATCGCCGAATGACCTATGGTCACCCGTTCCCCTATCAAGGTTGGATGCTGATAGGAATCAATATGCACAACGCTGTTATCCTGAATATTGCTGCCCGCCCCGACAGTAATATAATTGGCATCGCCGCGCAGCGTCACATGATGCCAGACAGACACATCTGCCGCTATCCGCACCGCCCCCATCAGCACAGCTGAGCTGGCGATATAGGCGGTCTCGTCAATTTCCGGAGTGAGGCCGAGATAGGGCTCAATCTGGGGGCCGGAATCAGGCTTGTGCATCAGAGGCTCCGAAAAAAAGAGTTTGCGTCCTGACTTGATATACAGCAAAACTGTCACCAGTTCAAAAACAGTGACCGGATGGGCAAACCAACCAACTTTGCCGCCGGTCCAAAGACACAGAAACGGAGCAGGATAATGGCATTTGAACTTCCCGACCTTCCTTATGATTATGACGCGCTGGCCGCCGGCAATATGAGCCGCGAGACGCTGGAGTTTCACCATGATTTGCATCACAAGGCCTATGTTGATAACGGCAACAAGCTGATTGCCGGGACCGAATGGGAGAACAAATCGCTGGAAGAAATTATCAAGGGCACTTTCGAAGATGGCGCGGTCGCCCAGAACGGTATTTTCAACAATGCCTCCCAGCATTGGAACCATATCCAGTTTTGGGAGATGATGGGCCCCAGCGGGCGCAGCATGCCGTCTGAGCTGGAAAGCGGGCTGGTTGAATTTTTCGGCTCTGTCGATGGGTTCAAGGAAGCCTTTGTCAATGCCGGTATTGGCCAGTTCGGGTCTGGCTGGGTCTGGCTGATCAAGGATTTTGACGGCAGCTTGCGTATTACCAAGACGGAAAACGGCGTTAATCCTGTCTGTTATGATCAGACAGCGCTGCTTGGCTGTGATGTGTGGGAGCATTCCTACTATATTGATTTCCGCAACAAGCGGCCTGCCTATCTGACCAATTTCCTCGAAAATCTGGTGAATTGGGAAAATGTCGCCTCGCGCCTCTAGCTCGCGCTGAGAGATAATAAAAACCCTGCCTGTTTCCGGCAGGGTTTTTTTTGCCTTGAT
>JADHLK010000079.1 GCA_016780695.1 Alphaproteobacteria bacterium
CACATCCCCGGCGCGTTGCAGCACAACCTTGTCACCGATACGAATATCCTTGCGCTGGCTTTCATCTTCATTATGCAAGGTTGCGTTGGAAACGGTTACCCCGCCGACCAGCACCGGCTCCAGCCGTGCCACCGGGGTCAGCGCACCGGTGCGCCCGACCTGAATATCTATATCCAATAGGCGGGTAGTTGCCTGTTCGGCCGGGAATTTATGGGCAATCGCCCAGCGCGGCGCGCGGCTGACCTGGCCCAGCCTCGCCTGCAAATCCAGCCTGTCCACCTTATAGACTACCCCGTCAATATCATAGCTGAGGCTTGGTCGTGCCGCGCCGATAGCGGTATAGGCTGCGATGAGATCGGCGGTATTTTGGGCCGTGCGGGTCAGCGGATTGACAGCAAAACCCCAGCTGGCCAGCTGTGCCAGAAAGTCAGAATGGGTGCCTTGCAGGGGCGGGCGCACCTCGCCAGCGGCATAGGCAAAAAACTGCAGCGGCCTGCTGGCGGTGACAGCCGCATCTTTCTGGCGCAAGGACCCTGCAGCCGCATTGCGCGGATTGGCAAAGATTTTCAGCCCTGCCTCAGCCTGTCTCTCATTCAGGCTCACAAAATCGGACTTGTCCATATAGACCTCACCGCGCACCTCCAGCACCGCCGGGGCCGGCCCGTTCAGCTGCTGGGGAATAGCTTTGAGTTGCCGGATATTGGCTGTTACATCCTCGCCTTCTGTGCCATCGCCTCTGGTGGCGGCCTGCATCAGCTGGCCCTGCTCGTAGCGTAGGCTGATAGACAGCCCGTCAATTTTAGGCTCAGCGGTAAAGGACAGGCTGGCTTCTTCCGGCCAGTTCAGGAAACGCCGGACGCGGGCGATAAATTCGCTAACCTCCTCTGCATCAAAGGCATTGCCCAGCGAGAGCATCGCAGCCGCATGGCGGATTTTGGCAAATTGCCCAGACGGGCTGGCTCCGACCCGCACAGACGGGCTGTCTGGCCGGACAAGCTCTGGAAAACGCGCCTCAATCGTCTGGTTGGCGCGCACCAGCCGGTCATAATCCGCATCTGATATTTGCGGGGCATCCTCTTGATGATAGGCCAGATCATGATGGGCGATTTGCGTGGCCAGCTCAGCCAGCCAGCCAGCCGCCTGCTCCGCAGTCAACCGGTCAATATCTTGCGGCAGTTTTGGCCCGGTCATTTTGCGCGCCCCCTTTTCATCTAGCTGGCCAGCAGCATGCGGGCAGCAGCCCGCGCTTCTTCGGTGATTTCCGCCCCGGCCAACATTCTGGCCACCTCTTCGGTTCGCGCCGCCCGGTCCAGTTCGGCAACAGCGCTCAAGACCATGTCATCGCGGGCGGATTTGCTGATTTTCAGATGCTGGCGGCCACAGGCGGCAACTTGCGGGGAATGGGTGATGGTCAGCGTTTGCGTGCGCCCGCCCAGCTGCCGCAGCCGCGCGCCCACCGCGGCGGCGACCGCCCCGCCAACGCCGGAATCCACCTCATCAAAAATCAGCGTCTTGGCCGGCGTGCTGGATGAGAGAACCACCTTCAGGGCCAGCAGGAAACGGGCCAGCTCGCCGCCAGAGGCAATTCGGTCAATCGGCCCGGGCGGCAGGCCGGGATTGGTGCTGGCAACAAAGCGCACCTCTTCCTTGCCGCTGGCTGACCAGCGATCTGCTGCCAGCGGGCGTATTTCAGTGGCAAAGCGGGCAGCCTCCAGCTTCAGCGGGGCCAATTCCTCCTGCACAGAGCGATCCAGCCTGGCGGCGGCCTGTGTCCGGCTGGCTGAAATCTCGTCCGCCAGTTTGTTCCAGGCCAGTTCAGCCTGTTTTTCCTGATCTGCTAGCGCGGCCAGATCACCGGCACTGTCATCCAGTCTGGCCAGCTGTTCGGCCAGCTCCAGATGGCGGGCCGCCAGCCTGTCCGGCTCACATTGATGCTTGCGGGCCAGCTGGCGCAGCTGATGCAGGCGATCCTCAATTTCCTCCAGCCGTCCGGGATTGCCCTCAAGTGAGGCGGCTGCTTGCTGCAAGGCTCGGCCTGCCTCGTCCAGCTCAGCACTGGCCCTTCCCAGCCCGGCCAGCAGCTCATCCAGCCTGCCTGCGGCCAGCCCAGCCACCCGTTCCAGCTGCTGCAAGGCCCGCCCGGTCTGGCTGATCGCCCCCTCTTCGGAATTCAGGGCGCTGTCAGTCAGGCCCAACGCCTCGGCAATGCGGCGGGCATGGATATGCAAATCGCGCTCACCCAACAGCTTTTCTTCCTCATTCTCAGCAGCTGCCAGCTGATCGAGTTCCGCCAGGGCAGCGCGCAGCCATTCCTCTTCGGCCCGGGCGGCGGCCAGCGCCTCGCGGGCTACCTGATGTTCTGCTTTGGCCCGTTGCCAGCCCTGCCAATGCTCAGCCAGCTGGCACTGCTCACCGGTCAGCCCGGCCGCCCGGTCCAACAGGCCGATATGGCTGGCCGGGTCCAGCAGCCCGCGCCCCTCAAACTGGCCCTGTATCTCAATCAGCAGGTCGCCGCATTGGCGCAGCAAGGCCAGCGATACCGGCTGATCATTAATGCTGGCCACGGATTTGCCGCCACCGCGCAGCTGGCGGGACAGGATAATCTCTCCCTCGCAGGCAATGCCGGCCTCTTCCAGCAGGATGGCCGCGTCATGCTTCGGGTCTATCTCAAAACGGGCGGATACCACCGCCCGGTCACTGCCCGTTCGGATAAGTCCAAAATCAGCCCGGCTGCCCAGAGCCAGTCCCAGCGCATCCAGCAGAATCGACTTGCCGGCACCGGTCTCGCCGGTCAGCACCGTCAGCCCCTCGCCAAATTCCAGCGACAGTTTTTCTATCAGCAGGATGTTGCGGACAGACAGGTGCGTGAGCATATTGGTTAGTCAAACAGGTTGCGGATCGGGCTGGCCATGCGGGCAATCAGACCCTTGCGGCCGGGCCGTGTCGGGTCTTCCAGCAATATAGTCAGCCGCTGCGTCCAGATGGAATCAGGATAGTTATACAAGGCGACCGCTGCACTGCGATCCGCCTCTTCGGTCAGGCCGAGGGCCAGATAGGCTTCACTCATTCGGTAGAGGGCTTCGGGAACCTGATTGGTGGTATCATAATCACTGGCCACCAGCTGGAACCGCCTTAAAGCGGCGCCGTAATGGCCGGCCTCCAGATAATAGCGCCCGACCGCCATTTCCTTGCCAGCCAGATGGGACCTTGTCAGGTCGCGTTTCAGCGTTGCATCACGGGCATACTCGCCCTCTGGATAACGGCGCAATAATTCAGAAAAGGCTTCCAGTGCCCGCTGGGTCATCTCTGCATCGCGGCCAACATCAACGATTTGCTCATAAAAACATAAAGCGCGCAGATAATAGGCATATTCGGTGATCGGGTCTGCTGGATAAAGTTCAATAAACCTGTCCAGCGAGGCCCCCGCCTTGGTATAGCTGTTGCTCTCATAAAAGGCATAGGCTGCCATAATCTGCGCCTTGACCGCCCAGGCCGAATAGGGGTGCTGGCGTTCCACCTCCTCAAACAGCGGGGCTGCTGCTACCGGGGTTCCGTCCAGCAGGCTGTCCAACGCTTCATTATAGAGAGCGTCAACCGGCTTTTCCTCTTGCTCCAGCAACGCGGTCTGATCAGACCCGCTGCAGGCGGCCAGCAGTATCAGCAGGGCTGCTGCCCCGAATTTGGAAAAATGCCTCATGGCGGACCCCGTCCTCACCTGTGTCAAGCTGGCCTTTGCGGCCGCCGGGACAGCATAGCTTTTCTGAAGCGGACTGAAAAGGTCTGCCATGCCGAAGTGAAGGTGTTTTTGAAACAGAAACCTCTGAGGGCTGTCTGCCGGTCAGGCAAAAACCACTCAGACAGAGGCGGCAACCGCCTGTTCCGGGATTTGCCAATGCGCAGATTTGCTCTGTCTGCTGCCATCCTCAATCGTCCAGCATTGCGGGTTGGCCATCAGCGCGGCGAGCAGCCGCACAGACAAAATATGACCCGGCCGGTAGGCGGTCACCCGCCCCTGAACTGGCATCCCCAGCAGATAGAGATCGCCCAGCACATCCAGCGTTTTGTGCCGGACAAATTCATCCTGCATCCGCAGACCGTCTGGATTCATGACCGTTCCATCATCCACCACCACAGCATTTTCCAGTGAACCGCCCTTGGCAAGCCCCGCCTGGCGCATCCCTTCCACATCACTGAAGCGGCAGAAGGTGCGGGCATGGGCCAGCTGCTCACCAAAAGACCCGTTCACCTGCTGGTAGGAAAGCCGTTGATTGCCAATCACCGGATCATCGAAATCAATCTCTATATCCAGCTCCAGCTGGTCAGCTGGCGACAGGCGCGCCGAGCTGCCATCCGGCAGGCTGACCGAAATCTCATGCAAGATAACCAGCCGCGGCCGCGCCTTTGACAGCACTGCCTTGCCGGCGCGTTCCAGCAATTCAACGATAGGCCGCGCGCTGCCGTCCAGAATTGGCATCTCCGGCCCATCTACCTCTATGCGCACATTGTCAATGCCGGAGCCAAACAGCGCAGACATGAAATGCTCAATCGTGCTGACCCCTACCTGATCAGCATTTTCTACCTTGGTGCAGAGTCGGCTCTCAATGGCATGATCAATGCGGGCCGGAATGATATTATTGCGGTCGGTAATATCGGTGCGGACAAAAACCACACCATGGTCAGCCTCGGCGGGGAGCAAGCGCACCGATACAAAACGCCCGGAATGGACACCGATACCGCTGGTTCCGACTGGCTTTTGCAAACTGGTTTGCATCATTTCATTGCCACCTTTGCTTAACCCTCAGCCAATTTTTGCCAAGGCCCTCAGCCGATATCCTGACAGGCCCAAATTTCTATTCTGGTAAATCACTGAAAAAAATCTGTGTTAAACCCAGAGACACGATACTGTGGCTCTGGGTTCAAACAAAATCACTTTTGGTTACGAATTGTTGCAGAGTCGGTTATTTTGCCTCAATTCGCCTGACGACGCAGAAAAGCGGGAATATCCAGCTCCTCGGCGCTGTCATTGCCGGTGGTTTCCGGCTCCATCGCCAGACTGGTCTGGCCGTTCGGATTCATATCCACCCGTGGCAAGTCCAGCACATCTGCAGCCCGCGGCTCCGGCTTGGCAGGCGGGGTTTCAGCTGATTGTGACCAGAGCCCGGAAATCCGCTGCATCAGGCTGTTTTTCGGGGCCAGCTCTGTTTCCGGCACATTTTGATCATCCTCAGTCTGCTGTGCCGCAGCCGGAATGAAGGGCGCTCTGGCGTCTTCATCATCTGACATTTGCAGGAACGGCACCGCCTCCTGTTCGGTAGCTGTGGCGGCTGGCAGAGTGTCTGGCTGTGTATCAGCTGCCTCGCTAATCTCTGCCTCGCCAGTTGCAACCGCAGCGGTCTGAGTTGCGGCGGTCTGCGGTTCAGCTGGGCCTGCAAAGCTGGTATCACCAGCGGCTTGTTCAGCTGGCTGGGCAGTGCCCAGCTCCACCTCAGCAGCATTGTCCAGCTGCGGGGCGGCCGCGGCCAGCCCGGCGAGCGGGACCGATTGTGCCCCGGCAGGGTCAGGCTGCACGGCTTCCGGTTTTGGCATCACTGGATTGATCAGCGGGATTTGTGTTTGCTCCTGCCGGGTGGCGGCGTCCTCCTCACCGAACAGAGAGGCGGTCTTGGGCAGCGCATCAATACCGGTCGCGACAACCGAAACCCGCATCACCCCTTCCAGACGGTCATCAGAAGCAGAGCCAAAGATAATCGTCGCATCCGGGTCCACTTCCCGCCGAATCCGGTTAGCCGCCTCATCCACTTCAAACAGGGTCATATCCTGTCCGCCAGTGATATTAATCAGCAAGGCGCGCGCGCCCTTCATGCTGGTATCATCCAGCAGCGGGTTATTGATCGCTGCCTCGGCCGCCTCGGTCGCCCGATTCTCGCCAGACGCCTCGCCGGTGCCCATCATCGCCTTGCCCATTTCGGTCATCACCGCCTTGATATCGGCAAAATCCAGATTGATCGTGCCAGGCTTGATCATCAGATCAGTTACCCCGCACACGCCTTGATGCAGGACTGTATCGGCCATGTGGAACGCATCGGCAAAGGTGGTGCGCTCATTGGCAAGGCGGAACAGATTCTGGTTCGGAATCACGATCAGCGTATCAACAAAGCCTTGTAATTCCTTGATTCCTTCCTCAGCCTGTGCCATGCGGCGCTGCCCCTCAAATTCAAAGGGTTTGGTTACCACACCGACGGTCAGGATACCGGCCTCGCGGGCTGCGCGGGCAATCACCGGGGCTGCCCCGGTCCCCGTGCCACCGCCCATACCGGCGGTGATAAAGACCATATTGCTCGCACCCAGCTCAGCCAGCAGCTCCTCCAGGCTTTCCTCAGCCGCCCGACGCCCCATATCCGGGCGCGATCC
>JADHLK010000080.1 GCA_016780695.1 Alphaproteobacteria bacterium
GTTTTCTTCAGCCGGTTTTTCTGGGCGATACGGTCACCCTGATTTATCGTATCGCTGAGATTGATGTGGCGCGCAAACGCTCCATCGGCAAAATAGAGGTGTTTAATCAGGATGAGGTGCTGGTCGCTGTGGGCCAGCATATTCTGCAATGGGTGCCAAATCCGGGGGCGTGACCGGCTAGGGCTGGGCCATTTTAAGGGGGGGCAAGATGCATAATCCGATGGATTTAACCGGGCAGGTCTTTGTGGTCACCGGTGCTGCGCGCGGCATTGGGCTGGCGATAGCTGAACAGTTTGCCCAGCTGGGCGCGCTGGTATGCGGCTGGGACCGCGATCTGGGCTCGGTTGCGGCAGCGGCGGCAGCGGGGCCGGACAGTATTTTTGCCCTGCTGCAACAGGTGGATGTCACCCAGCCAGATCAGCCAGCGGAGGCTGTTGCGGCCCTGCTGGAAAAATTTGGCCAGCTGGATGGTATCATTGCCAATGCGGGCATTAACGGGCCGACCAAGCCGCTCTGGGATTACAGCCCGGCAGACTGGCAGCAGGTGATGGATGTCAATCTGAGCGGTGTTTTCTTTTCTGTGCAGCCAGTCTTGCGCCATTTGCGCCAGACCGGGCGAGGGCGGATTGTGATTATCTCCTCAGTTGGCGGCAAGGAGGGCAATCCGGGCGCGGTGCCCTACGGGGCCTCCAAGGCCGGGGTGATCGGCTTTGCCAAGGGGCTGGCCAGGGAAGTGCTGCCATCCGAGATCACGGTGAATTGTATTGCCCCGGCGATGGCCGAGACGGATTTGCTGACAGGCATGAGCGCCGACTATATCGCGGACAAGAAAAGCCGCATCCCGATGGGGCGGCTCTGCACGCCTGCTGAAATCGCCTCAATGACTGCCTTTGTGGCCTCGCAAGCCTGCAGCTTTACCACCGGCCAGGTCTTTGATGTGACCGGCGGGCGGGCAACCTGGTAGGTTATTATGCGCCAGCTCGGTCTTGCTGATATTTGTGTGCATCAGGTCTGTCTGTCGGAGCAGACCGATTTCGCCGGGTCTCTGGAAATGCTGGCCCGGCACGGGATTGGCCTGACCGCCTTATGGCAGCCCATGCTGGCAGAAACCGGGCTGCGTCGGGCCAGAAAGCTGCTTTCCGACAATGCGGTGCGCCCGGTCTCGCTCTGCGCAGCACAACTCTTTGCCGGGCAGGCGGCGTGCCTGTCCATGCTGGAGGCGGCGGCTGAGCTGGGGGCGGAGAGTGTGGTTGTGATCACGGGCGGCTTTGATGCGGCGGACAAAACGCTGGATCAGGCGCGCGATCAGGGAGAGGCGGCCTTGGCCTGTCTGGCTGAGGCGGCAGCAGATTTTCCGGTTAGGCTGGCGCTGGAGCCCCTGCATCCGATGGTGTGCGGCTTTCGTTCGGTCCTGTCCAGTCTGGCTGAGGCGAATACGCTGCTGGACAGGCTGGATCAGGCCGTGCCGCAGCACAAGGTCGGGCTGGCGGTGGATGCCTATGCACTTTGGTGGGAGACGGATATAGCCCGGCAGATAGACAGAGCTGGCAACCGGATTTTGAACTATCATATCTCAGACTGGCTGGCCGACACGCAGGATATCAGGCTGGATCGCGGTATGCCGGGAGACGGGGTGATTGACCTGCTGGGCTGGCGGCAGATGATTGAGCAGACCGGCTTTGCCGGGCCGGTGGAGATTGAGATATTCTCGGCCCGCAACTGGTGGCAACGCCCGGCTGAAGAGATGCTGCACGCCATTATCGCCGGCATGAACCGGGTTTATTGAGCGGCCTGCTCAAAAATGGGCAGCGCATGGGCCAGCCCATCCTCAATATGGCGGGTCAGCATCGCACAGGCATTTTCCGCATCGCGGCTCATCGCGGCCTCAAATAATTCATTATGCTCCACGGCCGCGGGCGAACCCCGAAAGGTCAAAACCAGCATCTGATAGCGCAGATATTTGTCAAAAATCAGCCCGTGCAAAGCCAGCAAATTGGCGGACTGGCAATTCCTGATCAGCATCTGATGGAATTTCCAGTCATAATATTTCCAATGTTCCTTGACCGAATGGTCGCCCCCCAGCATCCGTTTTTCTGTCTGCCGCAGGCGATGATAGGAAGCCAGCAAATCCGCTTCCCAGTCGGTATCCCCATTTTGAATTGAAATGCGAAGGGCATGGGTTTCGAGCAAAATACGCAGCTGGGCAATTTCCTTCAGGTCTGCTGCTGAGACCGGGGCGACAAAAAAGCCGCGCTGGGCCGGGGCGCTGACAAACCCCTCGCTGGCCAACCTGTTCAGCGTTTCGCGCAAAGTCGGCACGCTGGCCTGATAGAGATTTTTCAGGCTGTCCAGCTTCAGCTTTGTATCCGGCTTCAATAGCCCAAAGACAAGATCATGGCGCAGCTGTTCATACAGGCTACTGCCCAGCGTTGCGGCTTCCTTGGGCCCCTCTCTGGGAAAGTCGGGCATGGCTGCTATTTCCATTTCGCTTAATTACAAAATATAAGATATTTTTCTTTTTATATTGTTTTATTTTTTGCTATGGGTAAAGGTAATAAATAAATTTCTTTGCCAAAGGGGTTGGAAGGCGAATACCATCAAAACCATGATTAAGTGTTGATGTGTTTTCATCAAAAACCATCTTTGCCTTTCCGGTGAGGGGCCTAGAATAAAAATGACAGGGTGTTTCAAAAGGACTGCCGGGACAAAAAACGCAGACGGACGCTGACACGATTTTGGGGGAAAAGTGTTACAGGTTAACAAAGTAGAAGCGGGCTATGGCAAGTTGAAAATCTTGCGCGGGGTGACCATGACTGTTCCGCAGGGCGAGATTGTCACCTTGCTGGGCGGCAACGGCACTGGCAAGTCAACCATGCTGAAAGCAGTCTCTGGCTTGATCCCGGTGATGTCCGGCAACATCATTTTCGATGGGGTGGATATTTCCACCATGAAGCCGCATGAACGCATGCGCCTTGGTCTGGTTCAGGTAACCCAGTCCAAGGAGGCCTATCCGGCGATGACGGTGGAAGAAAACCTGATGCTGGGTGCCTATACCCGCTCGGACCGGGCCAGTATCGCGGCAGATCTGGAAAAGGTTTATGGGTTCTTTCCGGTACTCAAAGAGCGCCGCAAGCAGCTGTCCGCCACCCTGTCTGGCGGCGAGGTGCAGATGCTGGTCATCGGTCGCGGTCTGATGGCCGGTCCGAAAATGCTGATGCTGGATGAACCCAGCGCGGCGATTGCGCCTAAGGTGGTGCTGGAAATTTTCTCCAATATTAACAAAATTGCCAAATCCGGCGTGACCATTCTGGTGGTTGAGCAAAATGTTCGTATGGCGCTGATCTTGGCCAATTATGGCTATATCATCCGGGATGGGGTGATCATGATGGAAGGCAAGGCAGACAGCCTGATCAGTGATCCGGCGGTGAAGGAATCCTTCCTGGGCGGCTCAGTGGCCGATACCTCTAAAAAATTGCAGAGCGGCTAGCGGCTGGCTGGTGCTGGGGGAATAATTATGGGATTTGATTTCAATTCTTTACTGGCCTTTATCATTTTCGGGATTACCATCGGGGTTGTCTATGGCATTGTTGCGCTGGGCATTTCGCTGATTTATTCCGGTCTTGATATTGTCCATTTCGCGCATGGCGAGATGTATATGTTCGGGGCCTTTTTCGGTCTGGTTCTGGTGCATGATGCCGGTTTTCCCTATCCGATAGCGCTGGTCGGGGCGATGGTGCTGACGGCCTTGCTGGGTATGTTTGTCGAACGGGTCTTTTACCGACGATTAACGCGCGCTGGCGGCGGTTATACAGTCGCCGGGATGGGCATGATTATCTGCGGTTTTGGTATGTCCGTGGCGCTGGTCAATGTGGCGTATTTCATCTGGGGAGCCGAAGCAGAGCCGTTCCGCGCCAATCTGGACTATATTCCGCGTCTGGAATTCGGGGATGGTATCCAAGTACCGGAAAGCTATGTGCTGACAGCGATTATCTCGGTTGTGCTGATGCTCGCGCTGAATTATTTCCTGCGCTATACGAAGATTGGGCTGGCGGTGCGCGCGGTCGCCCATAACAAGGAAATCGCCTATTTGATGGGCATTAATGTGCCGCTGATGATCTCGCTGATCTTTGGCCTGGCCTGTGCGCGGGCCGCAGCGGCCGGTGTGCTGATCGGCCCGATGCAGTCGGTGCAGGTAGAGATGGGCTACCTGATGCTGATGAAGGCCTTTGCCGCGGCTGTGGTGGGCGGCTTTGGGTCGCTGCCCGGGGCGATTGTTGGCGGTATCATGGTCGGCATTTTTGAAAATCTGGGGGCGGCTTATATTTCGCCCAGCCACAAGGATATTTACGCATTTTTGCTTTTGATTCTGGTGCTCAGCATCCGTCCGTCGGGGCTGTTCGGGATTGAGGCAAAAGTCAAGGCATAGCCGTTTGGCTGTGTTTAACAAAGCGGGCCAAGGCCCGAAAAATCGGGCAATAAAGCCCAACCAAACAGGGAGGAAAAAATGAGATTCCTGAAATCCAGCCTCGCAGCTCTCGTGGCAGGGGGCATCGCATTGTCAGCAGCAGCTGCCTTTGCCGGGGAAATCCGGGTCGGTATTACGATGCGGATGGTCTCTGAGAATGGTCAGCGTTACGGCCAGATGGTGATGGATGAGATCGACCTGATCAATAAGGCAGGCGGTATCAACGGCAACACCATCACAGCAACGCTATTGAATGACGAGTGTAAGTCAGACAAGGGCGTTGCCAATGCCAACAAGCTGATCTTCCAGGAGAAGGTGCATCTGCTGATCGGGTCAACCTGCTCATCTGTGTCACTGCCGATTGTTGATGTGACCGCCAAGGCAGGTGTGCCGCAGCTGATCCCGCATTCCACCAACTCAACGATTACCCAGAAGAATTCTGCCTGGGTGTTCCGGGTGCCGGTGGCCGGTCGCTATTATGGCGGCGTGAACGCGAAATATGTCGGTGAGAATATCGGCAAGAAAATCGCCTATATCTGTGCTGCAGATGCCGCTTCCCAGGGTGACTGTGAGAAGATGCAAGGCCAGCTGAAGGCCCAGTTCGGTGCCGATCCGGCCTATGTTGCCCAGGTGCAGGAAAAAGAAGTCGATTTCCGTGCCCATATGCAGAAGATCAAGGGTCTGAACGTTGACGGTATCATGGTCGCCGCTCTGGCTGAGACCATGGCCCGCGCTCTGGTTCAGTCCTATGAAGCCGGGATCGGTGCAGATGTGCGCCGGATCGGGTCTTCTTCAGCGTCAAACGCGCCGGTGCCGAAAATTGCCGGTGATGCGGTCAAGGGCGTGTTCTTCAGCGCTGCTTACAGCGCAGCAGACCAGCGTCCGATTGCCAAACTGTTCAACGAGATGGTGCGCGCCCGTTATGGCATCCACGCACCGGATCATGATTTCTCCCAGGCCTATGACCTGGTGCGGATCATGGAACAGGCGCTTAAAACCACCAATCTGGGCCTGACATCTTCTTCACTGGCTGCTGACCGCACTGCTATCCGTGATGCGATTGCCGGCGTGAAGAACTATCAGGGTCTGGCTTCTGGCCCGATCAGCTTCTGTGCTGCGCCGACCCCGCAATGCCGGGACGGTAACCGCACCGCTGTGCTGATCGCCTACACCAAAGGCGGGGAGGATTTCGAAACCGAAGTTCTGGCGCGGGTAACCATGGATGAAAATTTCGGTCTTAACTAGGCCGAAGAACTTTGCTCCGGGGCAGGGTTCGTCCTGCCCCGGGCACTTTTGATTGATTTTGACATTTATGAATCGGGCAGGAAGAAAAAGATGGGCGCGTTCGTTACCATTCTGGACAGGATACAAGAGGGGATTGAAGGGCTTGCAAGGGTGCATCGCCTGCTGCCTTGGCTGCTCGCCTGGATCATCCTGTTGCCGCTGCCATTTATTCTGCAGGCAGTTTTCAGTGAATATTTTGTCGATTTGACCAATCGCATCTGCCTGTTCATCTTGCTGGCGGTCGGGCTAAATATCGTTAAGGGTTTTTGCGGTCAGGTGACCGTGGGGCATATTGGTCTTTATGCGATAGGGGCGGTGACCTCTGCCGTGCTGGCTCTGGAGCCGGGCGTTTTCGGCGGCACATGGGGTTTTGGATGGCCGGTCTGGGCAGCGATACCGATGGCTGTTCTGGTAACCGCGCTGGCCGGTGTTGTTGTGGGTTTGCCTTCAGTACGGCTGGAAGGGGCGTATCTGGCCCTCGCCACGCTGGGGCTGGGTGAATCGGTTCGGATCATGATCGCTGTGACCCCTGCTTTTGGCTCATCCACTGGCCTGATGCTGATCCCGCCGCCGGTGATTGGCGGGTTCGTTTTTGACAGTTTCAATAAATATTACTATCTGGTGATGACAGCGGCGCTG